>NZ_FNCE01000026.1 GCF_900100655.1 Limimonas halophila | reverse complement strand
CCAAAGATCATCTTTGGTCGTGAGTGACCCGTTCGCGTCGACATTACGCCGGTGTCGAGTGACAGACGTTTCCAAAGATCATCTTTGGTCGTGAGAGCCCCATACACAGCAGCGCGACGCCGATGTCGAATGACAGGTGGGATTAAACGACCTCTCGTTTAGCCGGTGGTTTCGAGGGGGCCGGTGGCGCGCCAGACGGCGGTGCGGCGCAGGTGGTGGTCTTCGAGTTCGAGGGTGGTCTCGACGGTGATTTCGCGCAGCAGCTTGAGGCCGGTGCGCGGGCGGTAGAAGCGGCCCGGGTCGCCGAGGATGACGGTGGTGCCGTGGGCGACGAGGTCGGTCAGCCAGGAGGCGACGGCCTGGGCCATGGCCTTTTCGTAGAAGACGTCGCCGGCGAGCACGACGTCCCAGGATCGCTCGGTGGAGCCGATCAGGTTGTCGGTGCGCGGCGTGACATCGACGCCGTTGGCCTCGGCGTTGGCGCGCATGGCGGCGCAGGCGAAGGGGTCGATGTCGCAGGCCTCGACGTGGGCGGCACCGGCATGAGCGGCGGCCACGGCGTCCAGCCCGCTGCCGGCGGCGAAGTCGAGCACGCGCTTGCCGGCGACGAGCTTGGGATTGTCGAGGACGTAGCGGGCCACGGCCTGCCCGCCGGCCCAGGCGAAGGCCCAGTACGGCGGCGGCACGCCCTGCTCGGCCAGCGCCTCCTCGGTCGCCTGCCACAGCGGCACCATCTCGTCCGCCAGATAGAACTTGAGTTCCGGGATGAGGCGCGGGCTTTGCAGCGTGGTGTTGTCGCGGATGAAGGCGACCGGGTCGGCCGCCAGCGCGCGCTCGCCCAGCGAGGAATAGTGGTGGTGATGGCTCACGGCGTCTCCCCCGAATCACCCGAAGAGGGCGGCCAGCACGATGCCAACGAACAGCAGCGCCCCGGCGTCGCGGTTGCTCTTGAAGCGGCGCAGGCAGCGCGTGGGGTCGTCGATGTCGAGGCCGACGACCTGCCAGGCGAAGTGGACCGCCATCGCCGCGAGCCCGAGGTAGAACGGCCACGCCGCGCCCGCGAGCACACCCGCGAGCGCGAACAGCGCCACGGCCCAGAGGTAGAAGCCGGCGACGGCGGGGCGCGTCCAGCCGCCCAGCTTGAGCGCGGCGGACTTCACGCCCACGAGCGCGTCGTCGTCCTTGTCCTGGTGGGCGTAGATGGTGTCGTAGCCGAGCGTCCAGCCGATGCCGCCGAGGTAGAGCGCCAGCGCGGGCCAGCCCAGGCTGCCGGTGGCGGCGGTCCAGCCGACGAGCGCGCCCCAGTTGAAGGTCAGCCCCAGCCACGCCTGCGGCCAGTAGGTCACGCGCTTCATGAAGGGATAGGCGGCGACCAGCAGCAGCGACACCAGCCCGATGCGAATGGCCGAGGGGTCGAGCTGGAGCAGCACGACGAGCCCGATCAGCGACAGCAGGATCAGCAACGCCCAGCCGCCGACGAGGCCGACGGCGCCGGAGGCCAGCGGCCGCGTGGCCGTGCGCGCCACCTTGGCGTCGATGTCGCGGTCGACGATGTCGTTGTAGATGCACCCGGCCCCGCGCATCGCCACCGCGCCGATGGCGAAGAGCACCAGCAGGCCGAGCAGCATCGGCACGGGCACGGCCGGCCCCTGCGCCGCGGCGGCGAGCATGGCGCTCCACAGGCACGGCCACAGCAGCAGCCAGGTGCCGATCGGCCGGTCCAGGCGCGCGAGGCGCAGATAGGGCCGCAGCGCCGGCGGCGGATAGCGGTCGATCCAGGTGCCGGTGGGGATGTCGGTGGGGGTGCGGCTTCGGCCGCGCGTGGGGGTGCCGATGGTCATGGCCGGATCATGTGCCTACCTTGCCCGGCGGACAACCGCCTGGAGAGAGGGAAATCCAAGCCCGTGAGCGAGCGCGCCGCAACCCGTCTCCACGTCACCGAGCCGCTGGCCGCCGGCGGCGTCGTGGGCCTGGACCATCAGGGCGCGCATTATCTGCGCTCGGTCCTGCGGCTCAACCGGGGCGACCACGTCGCGCTCTTCAACGGGGCGGACGGGGAGTGGCTCGCCCGCATCGAGGGACTCGGCAAGGGCTGGGCCTCGCTGGCGGTGGTCGAGCTGCGCCGCCCGCAAGCGCCCGAGCCCGATGTTTGGCTGGTCTTCGCCCCCATCAAGCGCGCGCGCCTGGACTTCATGGTGGAAAAGGCGACGGAGCTGGGGGTGTCCGTGCTCCAGCCCGTGTGGACGCAGCACACCGACGTGACGCGCGTGAACACCGAGCGCCTGGCCGCCAACGCCCGCGAGGCCGCCGAGCAGTGCGAGCGCCTGACCGTGCCGGCGGTGCGCGAGCCGGAGCGCCTGACCGATTTGCTGGATGGCTGGCCGGCGACCCGGCGCGCGCTGCTGTGCGCGGAAACCGGCGCGGCGCAGCCCGTGGCCGACGCGCTTTCGGGCCTGGCCGCCGAGGGGGCCGGCGACGCCCCCTGGGCCGTCATGACCGGACCGGAAGGCGGGTTCCATGCGGGCGAACTTGACGCCCTGCGCCGTCTTCCCTTTGTTACACCCGTCGGTCTGGGGCCGCGCGTGCTCCGCACCGACACCGCGGCGCTCGCGGCGCTGGCGTGCTGGCAGGCGTGGCTCGGGGACGGCCGCCAACGGCCGCCCGACCGCGGGGCCTGACGGCGCGCTTGCCGGGCGCCGTCGCCGCCGCCATATCCGCCCGACCACCACGCCGCCGGGAATGCCCGCATGGCCGCTCCCCCGACCGAAAAAGGCGCGCCCGTCACCAGCAAGCACCAGCTCGTCGAGCATCTGGAGGCTGGCTGCCGCCCGCCGACGCAGTGGCGCATCGGCACGGAACACGAAAAGTTCGCCTTCACCTGGGACGACCACCTGCCGCTGCCGTACGAGGGCGCGGCCGGGCGCCCGGGCATCCGCGACCTTTTGGAAGGCATCGGGCGGTACGATTGGACGCCCGTGTACGAGAACGGAAAGATCGTCGCGCTCAAGCACGACGGCTGCAGCGTCACCCTGGAACCGGGCGGGCAGTTCGAGCTGTCCGGCGATCAGCGCAGCAACCTCCACGAGGTCTGCCACGAGGTGAACACCCACCTCGACCAGATGCGCCGGGTGTGCGAGCCGCTGGGCGTGGGCATGCTCGGCATGGGCTTCCCGCCGGAGTGGTCGCGCGAGCAGATGCCCATCATGCCCAAGGGCCGCTACGAGATCATGCGCCGGCACATGCCGCGCAAGGGCAGCCTGGGGCTGGACATGATGCTGCGCACCTGCACCGTGCAGGTGAACCTGGACTTCCAGTCCGAAGCCGACATGGTGAAGAAGTTCCGCGTCGCCCTGGCGCTGCAGCCGGTGGCGACGGCGCTCTTCGCCAATTCGCCCTTCACCGAGGGCAAGCCCAACGGCTTCCTGTCCTACCGCAGCCACATCTGGACCGACACCGACCCGGATCGCTGCGGCATCCTGCCCTTCGTCTTCGAGGACGGCATGGGCTTCGAGCGCTACGTCGACCACGTGCTCGACGTGCCGATGTACTTCGTCTACCGCAACGGCGAATACATCGACGCCACCAGCAACACCTTCCGCGACTTCCTCAACGGCGAGCTGGACGCCCTGCCCGGCGAGCGTCCGCTGATGAGCGATTGGGAGGACCACCTCACCACGCTCTTCCCCGAGGTGCGCCTCAAGCGCTTCCTGGAGATGCGCGGCGCCGACGGCGGCCCGTGGAACATCCTGTGCGCGCTGCCCGCGCTGTGGGTGGGGCTGCTCTACGTCGGCGACACGCTGGACGCCGCTTGGGATCTGGTGAAGGACTGGACGCACGCGGATCACCGCCACCTGCGCGCGAACGTGCCCACCCACGGCCTGAAGACGCCCTTCCGCGGCGGCACGGTGCGCGACCTCGCCAAGCAGGTGCTCGACCTCGCCGACGCCGGGCTGCGCCGGCGGCACCACATGGACGGCATGGTCGACCAGGACGAGCGCCAGTTCCTCACGCCCTTGAAAAAGATCGTGGAGTCGGGCGAGACCCCGGCGGAGGAGAAGCTGCGCCGCTATCACAGCGAGTGGGGCGAGCGGGTCGACCCCATCTACGAGCTCTACGCCTACTAGAGCGCGATGAGACGACGCGGAATCATCCGACGAGCCTCAACGCGCCCGGTCTCATTCGTGTGCGGGCATGATTCAGAGCCCAGGCTGATGCAGCCTGACCGCATCATGCCCTGCCCCGCGCCCCAGCGGAGGAGATGGCCGTGACGCGCCGGCCCGAGGACTGCACCCGTATGGCGGACATCCGGGAGGGGATCGACGCCCTCGACGAGGAGCTGGTCGCCCTCGTCGCCCGGCGCATGCGCTACATCGCCCGCGCCGCCGAGATCAAGGAACGCCCCGAGGACATCCGCGACGACGCCCGCGTGGAGGACGTTGTCGCCAAGGTCCGCGCGGCGGCCGAACGCGAGGGCCTGCGCCCCGACCTGGCCGAAGCCGTGTGGCGGACGCTCGTGGAAACGTCCATCCAATACGAGGCGGAGCGGTACCGGGCGGAGTAGCTCCGCCGTCACCCCGGCCGGGCGATGTCGTCGCGGCCCTGGACCTGGGCCATCGTCTGCAGGCTCTTGGCGCAGAGTTTCTCGCCGCCGTCCTCGCCGAGCGCGGCCACCTCGATGTCGCAGGTGGTCAGCGTGCGACCCGGCTTGATGACGCGCCCGCGCGCGAGCAGACGCACGCCGCGCGCCGGCGCCAGGAAGTTGATCTTGAACTCCGCCGTGAGCACCGAGGTCCCGGCCGGAAACAGCGTGTAAGCGGCATAGCCCCCCGCCGTGTCCGCGATCGTCGCCACCGCGCCGGCGTGAAAAAAGCCGTGCTGCTGCGTCAGCGCGTCGGCGTGCGGCAGGGCGATTGCCACATAGCCGGGTTCGATGGCGGCGATCTCCGCTCCGATGAGGTCCATCATCTTGCCGCGCGCGAAGGACTCGCGGATGCGCTCGGCGTAATCGGGCGTGGCGGGCGTGAACGCCATGGGTTCGCCTCCGGTCGGGGGTGATGTGCGTGCACGGGTCAGCCTAGGGTGTAAGAGGCTCGGACCGAACAGCCCCGCGGCCGGCCCGCACGCGCGGGGGGCCTCGCCGCCGCTCCCTCATCCCGACGGAGCGGCGAAATGCACGCCGAACGATGGCACCCTGGCCCCCGGTCGATGATCCAAGGAGGCCGGTCGTGCCCCTTCGCTGGTTCTGCACCCTGGCCGCCGCCGGCGTGGCGTTGGCCGTGGCCGTTCCCGCCGGTGCTCAGGAAGCCGGTCCCGGACCCGAGCGCACGCAAAAGCTGATCGAGGAGTTGCGCTCGCTTCTCGACCGCGCGGAAGAAAAGCGCGAAGCCGATCCCTGGCTGATCCGGGACATGCGCGAGGTAATCGACAAATACGCCTTTCCCTGGACGTCCACGGTGTATGCGCGGACCCTGACCGGAAACGGTGGCCTTCCGGAAGGCTGGCGCGTTCTGCGCGGCCGGTTCGAGCGCACACCGGACGGCCTCCGCTCCGTCACGCGGGCGGCGGCGCGATCCAGCCGCGGGGCGGAGGAGCAAAGCTCCGGGGACGTCGACACGCGCGATCTCATCGGGTCCATGCTGGACCAGGCGCTTGGACAGTCGTCGACCGAGCCGCGGGAGGAAAGCGCGGATCGGGAAGCCCCGTCCGTCGAGCCCGCGCGAGCCCTGCTGTCCGCCCGCACGGGCAACGCCTTCGCCATGCGCGTTCGCTTCACGCTCCGCCCGGCCGACGGCCTCAGCGCGTTCGCGTTCGGCCCCTACCAGGGCCGCGACGGGAAGATGGGCTACCGGGTCGTCTATGCGGAAGCCGAGGGCGGTCCGCGCCTGGAGCTGAGCAAACTCGGGTCGGGCGGCACGGAATCCACCGTCGCCCGGACCGGCGAAATCGACTCCCTCGCCGACGGGCAGCGCCACACCCTCATGTGGACGCGCGACGCGCGCGGGCGCATGGAAATCGAGCTCAACGAGACACGCGTGATCGCGGCGCGCGACCGTGGCTTCCAGGACGCCTTCGACGGCTTCGCCCTCACCAACGCCGGCGGAAAACTCGCCGTCGAATCGCTGGTGATCAACGATTCGAGCGGATCGCGATAACGCCGCAACCACGCCTAGAGCATCGTGCGTGAAATCGTGTTTCCCAACGAACCAGAAGCGTCGGGATAACGCCATGTTTTTCCAGTGCGAGCAGTTTGCGCGCCTGCGGCGCGCGAGCCTTGCGGCTGTCCACGCACGAGCAAGCAGAATCACGCCGGGATGGCCACGGCGGCGTGGGCGTGACACCCCGAACAAGCTGATTCTGCTTTACGGCGATCTGCTCTAACGGCGAACGGCGCTAGGTCTGCTCATCCGCCGCGGGCAACCGCGGGCGCGGCATGCGCAGTTTGGCGCCGAACCACAGCGCCGTGGCGAGCGGCGGAATC
>NZ_FNCE01000025.1 GCF_900100655.1 Limimonas halophila | reverse complement strand
GGCGTGCCATCAGCCCCGGTGCCGCGGCGAAAGGGCCTGGAGTCCGAGATGCCCCCATTTATGGCGACCCGATGGGATCAAACTGCCGCAGTTTGTCAGGTGAAGGCGACGATGCCTTCGACCTCGACGGCGATGTTGAGGGGGAGGGAGCCGGCGCCCACGGCCGAGCGGGAGTGCTGGCCGACCTCTTCGCCGAAGACCTCGGACATGAGGTGGGAGACACCGTTCACCACCTTGGGCTGCTGGGTGTAGTCGACCGCGCAGTTGACGAAGCCCTTGAGGTTCACGACGCGCGTCACGCGGTCGAGGTCGCCGCCGAGGGCCTGCTTCACCTGGGCGATGAGGTTGAGGCCGCACAGGCGCGCGGCGCGCTGGCCTTCCTCCAGGCTGAGGTCCTGGCCGACCTTGCCGGTGATCTGCACCTCACCATTCCACATGGGCAGCTGGCCCGCCAGGAAGATCAGGTTCCCGGCGATGGTGTAGGGCACGTAGGCGCCCTGGGGCGCGCCCACGGTGGGAAGCTCGATGCCTTTTTCCTGAAGCCGCGCCTCGATCTGGCCGCTCATTGTGTGCGCTCCTTTTTCGTTCGGTTTTCGCGTACGATGAAACGACGCAGGATCGCCCTCCGAGCTTCATCGTACGCCATCTCGTTCACGTGCGGGCATGATGAAGCGCCCGGATCGTTTCGATCCGACCTCATCATGCCCTGGGGCGATGGTGGGCGTGTTGCGGGCGGCATCCTAGGCACCGACCCAAGGCACGCAAGCGTCACACCGCCAGAAAGGCGTCCAGGTCCGCCACGGGGTCGCGCGGCGTGATGCCCAGGCGGTCGAGCGTGGGCAGGTCGCCGCGCACCACCTTGTCCGTGCGCATGAGCCGCACCTGATCGCGGCAGAAGCGCGGGGTCGGCGCCAGCTCCGCCAGCGCCCCCGCCGCCATGGCCAGCCCCTGCGGCAGCGGCGGCAGCCAGCAGTGGGCCCCGGCCGCGCGGCGCACGGCCTTCACCAGGGCGTGCATGCTCAGCGTGGTGGGGCCGCCCGCCTCGTAGGTGCGGCCGTTGGTGTCGTCGCGCCGCATCGCCGCCGTCAGCGCCGCCACGAGGTCGTCGCGGTGCAGGGGCTGGATGCGCGTGCCCGGCCCCAGCACCGGCAGCAGGGGATAGCGCCGCATGGCGTCCGCCAGCGGCGTGGCGAAATGATCGCCCGCCCCCAGCGTCAGCCCCGCGCGCACGACCGTTGCATCCGGGAACACCGCGGCCACGGCGCGCTCGCCCTCGGCCTTGGTGCGGTCGGCGTGAGACGGGGCGTCGCGGCGCACGCCCAGTGCCGAAACATAGACGAAGCGCGTGACGCCTTCCGTTGCCGCCTGCTCGGCGCAGGCGCGCGGGGCGTTCACGTGCAGCTCGCGGAAGGGCGACTCCGAGCGCCCGGTGACGCAGCCCGGCAGGTAGACCACGGCGTTGGCGTCGGCGAGCGCGCGGCGGACGGCACGGGCGTCGCGCACATCGGCGGCGAGGGCGCCGACCCCCTCGGGCAGGTCGGTGGCGGTGTGGGCGTTGCGTGCCACCACGCGCACGGCGACGCCCTCGGCCGCAAGGCGCGCGGCGAGGGCGCGGCCGACGAAGCCGGTGCCGCCCAGCAGGGTGACGCGTTGCAGGCTCATCACCGCCCCAGGAACCAGAGGATGAGGCTGACGACAATCGAGATCAGCAGCGAGGTGCCGAGCGGAAGGTAGAGCGTGAAGGACTCGCGCTCGATGCGGATGTCGCCCGGCAGCCGGCCCAGGCCGAACTTCTGGATCAGCGGCCAGAGCACCCCCGCCGCCACGAGGATCAGCCCAACGATGATGAGGAAGCGCGCCATGCCCGCCCATATAGGCGGTCGAGGGGGACGCGCCCAAGGGCGGCCGCGGGTTCACCCCCGCATCCACCCATTTTAATTATTTAACGGCGCGATGGCGTTTTGAAATTCACGGTTCGCAAGCGGTCTCCGAATCAGGCCACCGCACCGTCGGGCCGGCGGTGGCCGGTCAGCCCTGGAGCATGCGGTTCAGGAGGTCGACATCCTCGGCGAAGTTGGCGTCGTTCTGGCGCAGCTCGTCCACCTTGCGCACGGCGTGCATGACGGTGGTGTGGTCGCGCCCACCGAACTTGCGCCCGATCTCCGGCAGCGAGCGCTCGGTGAGTTGCTTGCACAGGTACATGGCCACCTGGCGCGGCCGAGCGATCGTGCGGGCGCGGCGCGAGGAGGAGAGGTCGGAGACGCGCACCTTGTAGTGCTCGGCGACCTTTTTCTGGATCTCGTCGATGGTCACGCGGCGGTCGTGGGCGCGCAGGATGTCGTGCAGCAGGTCCTGCGTCGTCTCCAGCGTCACCTGCCGGCCGACGAGATTGGCGTGCGCGGCGATGCGATTGAGCGCACCTTCCAGCTCGCGGATGTTGGAGGTGATCTTGTGGGCGAGGAATTCCATCACCTTTTCGGGAATGTCCGCGCCCATTTCCTGCGCCTTGGCCTGGAGAATGGACAGGCGCAGCTCGTAGGTCGTGGGGTGGATGTCCGCGACGAGGCCCCAGCCCAGGCGCGAGCGCATGCGCTCCTCGACGCCCTCGAGGTCGGAGGGGCTCTTGTCGGCGGAGATCACCACCTGGCGGTTCTGGTCCACGAGCGCGTTGAAGGTGTGGAAGAACTCCTCCTGCGTCGCCTCGCGCCCGCCGATGAACTGCACGTCGTCGATCATCAGCACGTCGACGGAGCGGAACTGCTCCTTGAACGCCATCGTGTCCTTCGTGCGCAGCGCGCGCACGAATTCCGTCATGAATTTTTCCGCGGAGAGATAAATGATCGTCTTGTCGGGATTGCTCTCGCGGATGTGCCAGGCGATGGCGTGCATCAGGTGCGTCTTGCCGAGCCCGACGCCGCCGTAGAGGAAGAGCGGGTTGAAGGGCACGGTGCTGGCTTCCGCCACGCGGCGCGCGGCGGCGTAGGCCAGCTCGTTCGGCTTGCCGACGACGAAGCTGTCGAAGGTGAAGCGCGGATCGAGCGGGCCGGAGAGCGTCTCGCCCACCGGCTGCACCGTCGCCCCGTCCGACTCGCCGGCGCGGTAGAGCCCCGCATCGTTGCCCGCGGGGGCCGCGTTTGCCGCCGAGTCGCCGCCCGCCGGCGCAGCCGGTTCCGCGGACCCGGCCGGCGCCGCCGCGACGCCGTTCGCGGGCTCGGCGACCGCGCCGCCATCGTTGGCGACGGGCGCCCTCGCCGGGGCCTGGACGACGATCTCAATCCCGCTGATGCCCGGATTCTCGCGCTTCCACAGCGCGCGGATGCGGTCGGCATAATTGCCCGAGACCCAGTCGCGCATGAAGCGCGTCGGCACCGCCATGCGGACCACGCTGCCCTGCGCGCCCACGAGGTCGAGCGGCTGCAGCCAGGACCGGAAGGCGGCATCGCCCACCTCCTGCCGGAGGCGCCCGCGCACGCGATTCCACTGATCGCTGAGCTGGTGGTGCGATTCGGATCCGGTCATGACGGCATGCTCCGACGGCGGCTGCATCGACCTACCCCTGTGGCCCGTGGCCGAGGCCTTAATCGATCGTTCACCATGTTTTGGGTCACCGTGACAGGATCGGGCGCGGCACCCTGCCCACGGCCAACACCAAGGCCCGTACGTCGGTACGGCCCCCGCAATCACCCTGGTGTTTTCACCGACAACGCGTGAATACACCAAAGTGGGCCGTTGAGTCGATGGGGCAATCCAACCTCGTTTGGACTTGACAATAACGACCTCGTCTTGAGCCGCACTCACGACTCAATGGAAAAACATTCAAATTGTCGCAGCGTTGAAAAGCGTCGTCGTGTCCGTGGAGGTTCGTAATCTACCCGTCACACCCCGGCGAGGCAACGGGACCGTATCGCGAACGGCCCCACGTGTCGCAAGCGGCACACACCTCTCCCGATCGGCAGCCCTCCGTGGATGCTACCGGGGTCTGGACGCACAGCGGCGCCGGTGTGGTTGCACACCGGCGCCGCTGCCGGTTCGGCTGGCCCGGTTTAGCCGAGCGCGTTGACGCGCCTGGTCAGGCGGGAAATCTTGCGCGCGGCCGCGTTCTTGTGGATGACGCCCTTGTTCACGGCGCGGCGCATCTCCGGCGCCGCGGTATCGAGGGCCTGGCGCGCCGCCTGCCCGTCGCCGCGGGCGATGGCGCTCTCCACATGCTTCACGAAGGTGCGCACGCGGCTCTTGCGCGCGTGGTTGATCGCGTACCGCGTGCGATTGCGGCGAACGCGCTTGCGAGACTGTTTCGTGTGCGCCATGGCTTCGTTTTCCGCTTGTCGTCCGGTGTGCTGACGCGCGGCGGGCGGTTCGCTGCCGTGCAGCGGGCGCGCCGGTCAGCGACGCTGGCTGTCTGGTCGGCGGGTTATAGGCACGCCCCGGTGTGGCGTCAACACGGGACGCGGCGCCTCGCCCGGCATCACCGTGGCTGCAGGGTATAGCGCACCGTCAGCGGCCCTTCCCCGGCGAAGTAGTCCAGCTCCAGCAGCTCGCCCTCGCGCGCGTAGGTGTCGCGGCCCAGGCGCTCCCAGCCCAGTTGCGGCAGCGTCCGGCGGTAGAATCGCCGCACGCGCGGCGCCGGCACGCGCCCCTCGGCGAAGGCCTCGACGATGCGGCCCGAGGGCTTGTCGAACTGCACGCCCGCGTCCCGCACCCGCGTCAGCCCGTCCATCAGCGGCAGGTCGCGGATGCCGGCGACATAGGCCGACTCCGCCCCGACTCCCGCCGGCAAGACGGCGAGGCCGAGCGCGATCAGGCCGGCGCCCCAACGTCGGGTGGGGCCAGAGACAGGGCGTGTGCGTGCCATGGCGGGGTCCCGTTCGCGGCTGCGCGCGTCCCCCGGAGGGAATCACGCCGCGCCGCCGTCGTCAGCCCGATTCTGTGCCCGGCCTGTCGGCAGTGCCGGCTGGAGGCCCGCGCGTTGACGCTCTTCGGCGCCGGCCATAGCGTTCGCGCACATTCACGACCGGGGCGGAGACACATGAGCACGTGGCGCGAGCTGGCCCAACAGGCGAAGGCGTGGCCGTTCGCCGAAGCGCGGCGGATTCTGGACCGCATCGGCGGCGAAACGCCGGACAAGGGCTACGTGCTCTTCGAGACGGGCTACGGCCCCTCGGGCCTGCCCCACATCGGCACCTTCGGCGAGGTCGCGCGCACCTCGATGGTGCGCCACGCCTTCGCCACGCTGTCCGACATCCCCACCAAGCTGGTGTGCTTCTCCGACGACATGGACGGCCTGCGCAAGGTGCCGGACAACGTGCCGGCGCCGGAGATGGTGCGCGAAAACCTGGGCAAACCGCTGACCGACATCCCCGATCCCTTCGGCACGCACGCCAGCTTCGGCGCCCACAACAACGCGCGCCTGCAAGGCTTCCTGGACTTCTTCGGCTTCGACTACGAATTCGTCTCCGCCACCGAGTGCTACCGCGCCGGGCGCTTCGACCGGGCGCTGCTGACGGCGCTGGCCAACTACGACGCCATCATGGACGTCATGCTGCCCACGCTCTCCAAGGAGCGGCAGCGGACCTACAGCCCCTTCCTGCCCGTCTCGCCCAAGACGGGCCGCGTGCTGCAGGTACCGGTGCTGGACCGCGACGTCGAGCGCGGCACGATTCTGTTCGCGGACGAGGACGGCGAGCGCACGGAAGTGCCCGTCACGGGCGGGCACTGCAAGATGCAGTGGAAGCCGGACTGGGCGATGCGCTGGTTCGCCCTCGACGTCGACTACGAGATGGCGGGCAAGGACCTGATCGACTCCGCCAAGCTGGGCAACCGCCTCGTCTCCATCCTGGGCGGCAAGCCGCCCGTGGGCTTCCACTACGAGCTGTTCCTGGACGAGCAGGGCGAGAAGATCTCCAAGTCCAAGGGCAACGGGCTCTCGGTGGACGAATGGCTCACCTACGGCCCGTGGGAGAGCCTGTCGCTGTTCATGTACCAGAAGCCCAAGTCGGCGAAGAAGCTGTCCTTCGACGTCATTCCCCGCAACGTGGACGACTACCTGGCCCACCGGCGGAATTATCACGACAAGGACGACGCCGCCGGCCAGCTGGAAAACCCGGCCTGGCACGTCCACTGCGGCGCGCCGCCGGTGCCCGAAGGCGGGCCGAGCTATTCCATGCTGCTCAACCTCGCCAGCGCGGCGAACACCGAGGACAAGGCCACGCTGTGGGGCTTCATCTCGCGCTACACGCCGGACGTCACCCCGGACAGCGCGCCCTTCCTCGACCGCCTCGTGGACCACGCCGTCGCCTACTACCGCGACTTCGTCCACCCCGCGAAGCAGTACCGCGCGCCGTCAGCCGAGGAAGCCGCGGCCCTGCGCGAGTTGCTGGACAAGCTGCGCGCGCTGCCGGCCGACGCGGATGCCGAAACCATCCAGGGCGAGTTCTACGCCGTCGGCAAGGCGCACCCCGACACATTTTCCAATCTGCGCGCCTGGTTCAAAGCCATCTACGAAATCCTGCTCGGCCAGCAGCAGGGCCCGCGCCTGGGCTCCTTCGTCGCCCTCTACGGCCTCGCCAACTTCATCGCCCTGGCCGAAACCACCCTTCATCAACATGAGGATGTTTAACAAACACAAGGGTGTTTGATCCCGTCAATCATTCGACACCGGCGTCGCGCCGAGATGAATGGGTCCCTCAAGCCTGGACACCCAACCGCCTTCGGGTCGGCGGGTAAACACAAGGGTGTTT
>NZ_FNCE01000024.1 GCF_900100655.1 Limimonas halophila | reverse complement strand
GCCGGTCTGCTGCTCCAGGATCGCCGCGACGTGGTGCAGGCGCTGCTTCACCGCGTCGACGCGCGAGGCGACCTGCTTCATCTCCTGACCCGTCGAGGCGACGACCTCCTGGCCCTCGCGCACGCGCCGGCCGCTGTCCTCCATGGCGCCGACGATGTTGGTGATCTCGCCCTGCAGGGTCTCGATGCGCCCGCGGATGGTTTCCGTGGCCTTCTGCGTCTGATTGGCGAGCGACTTCACCTCATCGGCCACCACGGCGAAGCCCTTGCCCGCCTCGCCGGCGCGCGCCGCCTCGATCGTGGCGTTGAGGGCGAGCAGGTTGGTCTTCTCCGCGATGTCCTGGATCTGCTGAACGATCTCGCCGATCTGCTGGGACGCCTCGGAGAGTTTGCTGACCTGCCCAGAGGCCTGCTCCACGCTCGCCACGAGGCCGTCCATCGTCTCCGCCGCCTGATCCGCCGCCTTCACGCCGGCATCCGCGCTGTCCGCGACCTGATCGGCCTCCTGCCGGGCTTCCTGGGAGTGCTCGGTGATGCTGCCGACTGAGGTGGACAGCTCCTCCACGGCGGAGGAGATCGACTGCGCCCGGTCGTCCACCGCGCGCGCCTGCGGCACGGCGTCGGCCACCTCGAACACTGCGCGGCTGGCGGCGACGGAGATGTCCACCGTGCGCGTCAGCGCGTTCATGGCGCGATTCGACTGCTGGTCGGCCAGCTTGCGCAGGCGCTCGGTCACGGGATCGTCGCCCGCCGGCACCTCTTCCGCGCGCCCTTCGAGCAGGAGGTCCAGGCGCGCGGCCAGGGTGTCCAGGTAGCTCTGGGTGGCGACGGCCGTCTCACCCCCGGCGGCCGTCGCATTGGCATCGGCTTCGCCCCGATCCCGCAAGCGGTCGAGCAACGCCACGGTCAACCTCCCCACACCGATTCTTTGCCTTGGTTATCTCGAATGAAATCAGAATAGGATTAAACGTACCACGCGGACGGGAACCAACCAACGGCGCCGTCCAACCCGCGCGTAGCAGCAAAGGATGTCACGCGCCGGCCAGCCAGGCGTCGATCAGGCGGCGCGCGATGGAATCGCGCCGGGGCAGGTGGAAGGTTTCGTCGTTCGGCGCGCGCAGCAGCTCGTCGCGGTGGTACCAACGCGCGCGTTCCAGCTCGTCCGGATGGACGCTGAGCGGCGCGTACGGCGCCTGCACGTGGAAGCCGACCATGAGCTGCGCCGGGAAGGGCCAGGGCTGCGAACCCATGTAGCGCGGTGGCTCGACCGTCAGGCCGATCTCTTCCGCCACCTCGCGCGCGACCGCTTCCTCCAGGCTCTCGCCCGGCTCCACGAAGCCCGCGAGCACGGTGTGCATGCCCGCCGGATGGCGCGGCTGACGCCCCAGCACGCAGTGCTCGCGCCCGTCGTGGACCAGCATGATGACGGCGGGATCGGTGCGCGGGTGATGCGAGACGCCGCAATCGGCCCGCGTGCAGATGCGCACGTGGCCGCCGTCCTTGGCCGCCGTGGGCGCGCCGCAGCGCCCGCAAAAGCGGTGCCCGCGGTGCCAGCGCAGGACGGCGCGGGCGTAGGCCAGCAGGGCGCCGTCCGCGCGGTCGAGCTGGGGGCCGATGCGACGCAGGTCCTGAAACGTGCCCTGGTTGCCGACGGCGTCCAGCACCTCGGTGTCCGCGAGCCCCGAGAGGTCGAGCGCGAAGACCGCGTGCTCCCCCTCCTCGGAATCGGTCTCCAGCCCCAGGAAGACGACCTCCTCGGCCAGCTCCAGCGCCAGGCTCGCCGCCTCGCCCTGGAGCCGCACGGGCCGCGGCTCGCCCGTGTCGGTGACGTGGCTGCTGTCCCGCCAGACCGCCACGAACGCGGTCGCGGGATCGGTCAGGCGCGCCGCCAGCCACGCCGGCTGCGTGCGCCGATCTCCCGCGCGATCCAGCGGACAACCGGTATAGGGAATGGGATCGCCGACCATGCCGGGATCGTGATCGCATACCCCGCCCGGCCTGGCAATCGCGCACTGGAACGCACGCGTGGCCGTCCTTACCTTGACGGGAAGACACCGTGAACGACGGGGCCGCGCCATGGCCGCATCGACATCGCTACCCACCGGTTTCTCCCGGCGCACCGTGCTTGTTGGGGCGCTGGCGGGTGGGGCTGCGCTGGCGCTGCCGCTGGGCGGGCCGGCACGGGCCGCGCCCCTGCCCGGCGAGGGCGTCGCCGCCTTTCGCATCATCCGCGCGGACAAGGACATCGGCACGCACAAGATGGCCTTCGAACGCCTGGGCGATGGCGGCGAGCGCGTGCGCACCGTCATCGACATCGAGGTGAAGGTCTTCGGCTTCTCCGCCTACCGCTACACCCACCGCGCCGAAGAAGTCTGGCGCGACGGGCGCCTGGAATTGCTCGACACCTCGACCGAGCGCAGCAATGGCCCGGACAAGCAGGTGCACGCGGAGCGGCGCGGCGGCGCGCTCGCGGTCACCGGCAGCGGCGGCGAGCACACGCTCGACGGCGAGGTCCTGACCACCAGCCTGTGGCACCGCGACACCCCGAAGCAGTCGCGCCTGCTGGGCATCGAGGACGGCACGCTCAAGAGCGTCGAGGGGCGCTTCGTCGAGGCCGCCCGCGTCGCCACACCCGAAGGCGAGCTGGACGCGCGGCGCTACGCCGTGCGCGGGGAGTTCAGCCGCGACCTCTGGTACGGCGGCGACGGCCGGCTGCTGCGCGTGGAATTCACGACCGACCGCGACGGCTCGCGCATCGTGCTGGAGCCGGAGCGGCTGCCCGGCTGACTCCCGTCGCCCTCACCGCATCCATCGCACCGCCTGGGCGTGGAGTTCCGGCGTGGCAGCGGCGAGGATGTCGCGGATGCCGCTCACGGGCAGCGGCTGGCCGGCACAGTCCGTCACCACGCCGCCGGCGCCTTCCACCACCAGCTTGAGCGGCAGGTAGTCGTGCGGGTCCAGACCGGCGTCCACGGCCAGGTCGAGACGCCCGCTCGCCAGCAGGCCGTAGCTCAGCGAATCCCCGCCCGGCTCGACGGCGGCCACGCGGTCCATGAGCGGAATGCGCGCGCCCGGCGCCGCGCCGCTGTACGGCCGGCTGGTGCTCAGCCACGCGTTGGCCAGATCGGTGCAGCGGCGCGCACGCACTTGCCGCCGCCCCTGTGCGTCGATGTGCACCGTCGGCTGCCCGCGCACCGCCAGCCAGCGCTCCGCCAGGGCCGGCAACTCGACGACGCCCAGCAGCGGCAGTCCGTCCACCACCAAGGTGATGAGCGTGGCGAAGGTGGGCGTGCCCGTGGCGAAGGGGCGCGTGCCGTCCAGCGGATCGATGTGCCAGACGCAGCGCGCACCGGGCCGCGTGGCCGAGCGTTCCTCGCCCTCGATGCCGTGGTCGGGGCGCGCCGCCGCGATGGCCGCGCGCATGGCGTCCTCCGCCTCAAGGTCGGCGACGGAGACCGGAGACAGATCGTCCTTGCTGGCGATGGCGCCGCCGCCCCGGAAGTGGCGCAGCGTGATCTCGCGGCCCATGTCGGCGAGCCGCTCGGCCAGGGCGAGGTCGGCGGGATCGGGGTGCGGATCGAGTGGGGCGAGGGGCACGGATATATCCCGGCGTCGGTTCTGAGCCACGGGGAGCATCGGGCGCAGGGGGCGCCGGGTCCACCCGTCTTGTGACTCATTGCGTCCGCGACGCGACGCCACACGCCGATCGCGCGCGGGGCCACACGCCGGCGTTGCGCGCGCGTATCAGGCGATCAGCGGATCGCTCTGCGACGTATCCAGCGCGTCATCGGCGACGGGCACGCCCAAATCGGCGAGAACTTCCAGATCGGTCCGGCCGATCGCCTTCTCCTGACCGGGCCCGATCGAGGGCGCCATCAGCCCCTCGGTCAGGTGGGCGTCGTTGGCGAGCGCCACCTCGCCCGCCGTCTCGCCCTCGAAGGTCAGGCCGGCGAAGAAGCTGGTCTCCGTGCCGGCCTCGAACGCCGTCTGCGCGCCGTCGAACGGACCGGTGGCCGTGAAGCCGAGCACGTGGCCGAGCTCGTGCTTGAGGATGGTCTCGGCGTCGAAGCGATTGGCCTCGGTGCCGTCGCCGAACGCGAACTGCGAGAGGTCGCGGGCGAAGGTCACGTACGCGTCGGGTTCGTCCGGCCGGCGCTCGCGGCCGTCACGCAGCTCCTGAACCACCTCGCTGCGCACCAGATCCTGACCGTCCGCCGTGGTCTTGCCCGTGTCCAGCAGGTTCGCGCGCGCCGTGGCGATCGTGTCCGCCTCGGCGGTCTCCGTCGTGTCCACGGCGATGTCGATCTGCGAGTCCGTGGCGAGATCGAAGGTCTCGGTCCAGGCCTTCCACGCCGCGTCGAAAGCATCCGCGATTCGATCGCGCGCGCCCGCGAGCGCGTCGCCGACGAAGCTGAGGTCGAGCGTCGCCTCGCCGTCACCGCCGTCTCCGGGCCGCGTGTCGGGCCGCTCGTCGCCCGGCTCGTTGCGGGTTTCGATGATGAGCGTGCGCGCGCGGCTGGTGTTGCCGGCGGCGTCCGTCGCCGTGACCTGAAGGGTGGCCTCGTTGGGACCGGTTTCGAAATCGTTGAGCGGCGAGTCCGCGCCGGCTTCGGTGAGCCGGACCGTCCCGCCGTCGTCGACGCTGAACCACGCGCTGCCCGGGCCGCCCAGCGAGAGATCCGCCACCCCGGAGCCGAAGACGCCGTCGAGCGCGACCACCTCGCCCACGGCCTCGCCCGCGACCGCGTTTTCCCGAAACGCCAGCGGGCGGGCCAGCACGATCGGCGGGCGCGTGTCCGCGATATCGAAGCGGGGATTCTCGAAGAGCGAAAACGGTTGGTCGAAGCCCGGATCGAACCGCATGCCGGCCTCCCTGCGGGCCTGCCACGAATGGTTGCACCGTCTACCGCCCGAGGATGCGCCCGCCCCCGGTGGCGTCAAGGCGCGCGGCGATCACGACCGCTTGCGGCGTCTTTTCTCCGGCGCCCAGATATCTTACCTATAGGGTCAGGAATGCGCCGGCGCGATCACGCGCGGCCCAACAGCGAACGACCCACAGCGCACCACACGGGCGGACTCAGCCATGTTCATCCAGACCCAGGCCACGAACGACCCCGACGTGCTGGCGTTCATCCCCGGCGGCGAGGTGCTGCCGGACGGGCCGCTGGCCTTCAATGCGCCCGAGGAAGCCGGGCGCTCGCCCCTGGCCATGCGCCTGTTCGAACTGGAGGAGGTCCGATCCGTCCAGCTCAACCCGGACTCCATCGAGGTCACGAAGGCGCCGAACGCGGAGTGGCTGACGCTCAAGCCGCATCTGCTCGCGGCCATCATGCAGCACTTCACGACCAACCAGCCGATCCTGGAGACACGCCAAGCCGGCGGCGACGGCGACGCGGCGGACGACGAGCTCGGCGCGGCCGAGTTGGACCCCGAAACGTTGCCCGAACCGGAGTCCGACCAGCCCCAACACCTCATCGATCAGGTTAAGGAACTGATCGACACGCGCATTCACCCGGCCGTTAGTCAGACCGGCGGCAACGTGGCCTTTCATTCCTTCGTGGGCGGCACGGTGAACCTCAAGCTCGAAGGCCAAGCCTTCGCCCTGCTGGAGCAGATCAACTACATGCTCCAGCACTACGTGCCGGAGGTGGAGGCGGTTCAGGACTACAAGGACGCCATTCCCAAGCCGGGCCTGCAAACGCCCACCGGGCGCACGGTCAAGGATATCCTGGACAACCGCATCAACCCCGCGGTCGCGGCCCACGGCGGCCACATCTCCCTGATCGACGTGCGCGGCAACCGCGTCTACCTGCGCCTGGAAGGCGGCTGCCAGGGCTGCGGCATGGCCGACGTCACGCTGAAGCAGGGCGTGGAAGCCGAAATCAAGCGCAACTGTCCCGAGATCGAGGAAATCCTCGACGTCACCGACCACGCATCCGGCTCCAACCCCTACTTCCAACCCGGCAAGGGCGGGGGCGGCGCCAGTCCCGTGGCGTAAAGCCCGCGCCCGTCGCACCCATCGACCCGCGTGGGCAGCCGTGTCGGCGGCCGTCCGGGGAACCGTCGCGCGCCACCCGCGCACGGCGGCGAGCATCGCGGCGCGACAGGATCACGGTGCGGCAAGCGCGCGGCCGACGGTGGCCGGATCAGCCGACCACAGCTTCCACTTGGCTGCGCGCATCGGCATCCTCCAGGCCGTCCATCGCGGACACCATCATGGCTGCCGCCGTGACACCCTCCTGGTGCGCGGTGCCGGCGTCCACGCCGCCGCCCGTCGCTTCGTCCACGGCCTCCTGATACGCTTCCTTGATGGACTCAGCGTCCATGACGCGCCTCCCGTCGCCGGTTGCCGCGCCAAGCCCCGGTGGGGATCACACCGCAATCGGCTTAACGGCGCGTGAAGCGACGCCGTTAACGAGGCGTTGACACGAAACTTCGGGCGCAGGCGTACGAACGGCCCATGCACACGAAAAACGGGGCCTGGTCGTCCCCAAGCCCCGTTTACCGCCCTGTTGCCAACACCACGCGCCAAGCCGGGCAAAGCCGTTTGCCGCGCATGGACGAGAAAGCCCCACCCACCTCGACGCGACGCCGGTGTCGAATGACAGATGGGCTTAAACGGCCTTCCGTTTACGCCGGTGTCGCGGGACCAATGCGATCAAGCAGCCCCGTTGAGGCCAGAGAGACCCATTCAGCCGCGACGTTACGCCGGTGTCGAATGACAAATGGGATAGAACGGCCGCCGTTCTATTCCGTCATGATCTGGCGCCGGGCTTCCTGGTGGAAGTCGTCGAGCCGGCGGTCGAGCAGGTGGTCGTGGACCTCGACGTTCGCGGCCTGGAGGTCCTGGCGCACCTTGGCCTTCACGTCCTCGTCCCCGGGCTCGCTCAGGTCGCTGTTGATGACGTCGCGGGCGTACTGCTCCGCCTCATTGCCCTTCTTGCCGAGCTGCTCGGCGACCCACAGGCCGAACAGCTTGTCCCGGCGCGCCTGGATGCGGAACTTCAGGCTCTCGTCGTGGACGTACTGGCTTTCGTAAGCCTCTTCGCGATCTTTGAAGCTCATCGTCGCTCTCCTCAGCCGCGCGCGCCGTCGAGCTATTGGGTTTGCTGCGCAGCATCTTATAACGGGCGGGGCGGAAAAGGTGAACCGTTCGCGTGAGGGCGCGATGTGCACGCTGGTGGTGCTGCGCCAGCCGGGGGGGCGCTGGCCGCTCCTGGCGGCGGCCAACCGGGACGAGATGCGGGGCCGGTCGTGGCGGGCGCCGGGCCGCCACTGGCCCGACCGGCCGCACGTCGTCGCCGGGCTGGACGAGGCCGCGGGCGGCAGCTGGCTGGGCGTCAACGATCAGGGCGTGCTGGCGGCCGTGCTCAACCGCCACGGCACGCTGGGCCGCATGGACGACAAGCGCAGCCGCGGCCTGCTGGTGCTCGACGCGCTCGACCACGGCAACGCGCGTTCGGCCGCCGAGGCGCTGGGCCGGGAAGATCCCGGGCGTTATCAACCGTTCAACCTCGTCGTGGCGGACCGCACCGACGCCTACTGGCTCAAGCACGCCGGTCCCGACGGCACGGAGACGGAGCGCGGGCGCATCCGCGTGGAGGCGCTGCCGAGCGGAGTGTCCATGCTCACCGCCGGCAACCTCAACGACGCCACCGACCCGCGCATTCGCCGCCACCTGCCCCGCTTCCTCAAGGCGGCGCCGCCCGATCCCGACACCGACTCCTGGGACAGCTGGACGCGCCTGCTGGGCGTGCGCCCGCCGGACCACGCCGCCGACCCGCGCGAGGGCATGGCGTTCGAGACCGACAGCGGCTTCGCCACGCTGTGCAGCACCCTCGTCGCGCTTCCGGCCGGCCAGGCGCCGCCGGTCCTGCGCTTCGCCGATGGCCCGCCCGACCGCGCTCCCTTCCGGCCCATCGCGGCCTGAGCGCCGCGTTTGTCACCCTCGGGGCCGGCTGCTATACACCGCATCCATCGCAAACCCAGGTGAAGACCGAGGATCGCCATGCGACGCAGGCGGCTGTACGAAGGCAAGGGCAAGGTCCTGTTCGAAGGGCCCGAGCCCGGCACGGTCGTTCAGTACTTCAAGGACGACGCCACCGCCTTCAACGGCGAAAAGACCGGCACGATCACCGGCAAGGGGGTGCTGAACAACCGCATCTCCGAGTTCCTGCTCAGCCGTCTGAACGACGTCGGCATCCCCACCCACTTCATCCGCCGGCTGAACATGCGCGAGCAGCTCGTGCGCGAGGTCGAGATCGTCCCCGTCGAGGTGGTCGTGCGCAACGTCGCCGCCGGCTCCTTCGCCAAGCGCTTCGGCGTCGAGGACGGCACGCCCCTGCCCCGCGCCATCGTCGAGTGGTACTACAAGTCCGACGCGCTGAACGATCCGCTCGTCACCGAGGAGCACATCACCTCCTTCGGCTGGGCCACGCCCCAGGACCTCGACGAGATGATGCAGGTCGCCCTGCGCGTGAACGACTTCCTGTCCGGCCTCTTCATCGGCTGCGGCCTGCGCCTCGTGGACTTCAAGCTGGAGTTCGGCCGGCTCTGGGAAGACGAGGACATGCGCCTCGTCCTCGCCGACGAAATCAGCCCCGACTCCTGCCGCCTCTGGGACGTCGAAAGCGGCGAGCGCATGGACAAGGACCGCTTCCGCAAGGACCTCGGCGGCGTCGAGGAAGCCTACCAGGAAGTCGCCCGCCGCCTCGGCGTTCTCCCCGAAGCCGGCCCCACCGACATCCAGGGCCCCACCGTCATGCAATAAACTGAAGCCAGTTTAATCGCATCAATCACTCGACACCGGCGTAGCGTGTCGGGCGAATGGGTTTTTCTAGCCTGAACGACGGGGTGTTTCGTCGCCATCGTCCCGCGACACCGGCGTAAACATGAGGATGTTTCATCCCTTCTGTCACGCGACACCGGCGTAGCCGGTCGAGCGAATGGGTCTTTCTAGCCTAAGCGGTCATGCGGTCCGCTCTATGAGGTTATACCAGCGGCTGTGGAGGTATATTGATTTTGGTATATGGCCTCATTCTGTCTTTCTCCTGAAAGGAGAAAGGACCAACCCGCCGATGCCGCAGC
>NZ_FNCE01000023.1 GCF_900100655.1 Limimonas halophila | reverse complement strand
TGGACGACCGGGCGCAGTCGATCTCCTCCGCCGTGGAGGAGCTGTCCACCTCAGTCGGCAGCATCACCGAGCACTCCCAGGAAGCCCGGCAGGAGGCCGATCAGGTCGCGGACAGCGCGGATGCCGGCGTGAAGGCGGCGGATCAGGCGGCGGAGACGATGGACGGCCTCGTGGCGAGCGTGGAGCAGGCCTCTGGGCAGGTCAGCAAACTCTCCGAGGCGTCCCAGCAGATCGGCGAGATCGTTCAGCAGATCCAGGACATCGCGGAGAAGACCAACCTGCTCGCCCTCAACGCCACGATCGAGGCGGCGCGCGCCGGCGAGGCGGGCAAGGGCTTCGCCGTGGTGGCCGATGAGGTGAAGTCGCTCGCCAATCAGACGCAGAAGGCCACGGAAACCATCCGCGGGCGCATCGAGACCCTGCAGGGCGAGATCACCAACATCGTCGGCGCCATGGAGGACAGCGGCCGGCGCGTGCGCGAGGGCCAGGAGGTCGTCGCCTCGACGGGTCAGGAGATGAAGCAGGTCGCCTCGCGCGTCGACGCGGTGAAGCAGCGCCTGCACCACGTCGCGGCGATCCTGGAGCAGCAGACCGGCGCCTCCAACGAGATCGCCGGCAGCATTTCCACGATCGCGGACATGAGCAACCGCAACCTCTCGGTGATCGAATCGGCGATCTCGCAGCTCGAGGCGAGCGAGCAGGAGATCGTCGCCGGCATCGAGGACGTGCTCACGCGCGCGCCCGCCTACGCCACGATCCAGGCGGCGAAATCGGACCATATGATCTGGATGCGCAAGCTGGCGCAGATGCTCGCCGGCCGGGCGCGGCTGAACGAGGCCGAGCTGGCCGACCACCACGCCTGCCGCCTGGGGCGCTGGTACGACGCCCAGACGGACGAAACGCTCACGCGCCACCCCGCCTGGCAAGCCCTCAAGGCGCCGCACGAGCGCGTGCACGCCTGCGGCATCGAGGCGACGCGCCGCTACAACGCGGGCGATCTGGACGGCGCGGCGGAAAAGGTCCGCGAGGCCGGCGAGGCGTCGCAGGAGGTCATGACGCAGCTCGACCGGCTGGCCGCCGATTTTACCTGACGGCCCGGGCAGGCGGCGGTCGTCACTCCGCCGCCGCGGCCGGCTCGGCTTCCACCGCCGGGGTGTAACCCCAAACGTGGGCGGGCGGCACGTTCACCAGGGCCACGCCCAGACGCTGCCCGGTGACGCCGGTTTCGCGCTGGCGGATGGGGGACTTCAGCGAATAGGTGTACTGTAGGATCTGCCCGCCTTCGCGCAGGCACTGGATGCACTGCCCGATGTAGCTGCGCTGCTTGGCGTCGGAGAACTGCAGCGCCGGGATGCCGGAAATCACCGTCGCCGCGCGGCCGAGCAGCTCGCCGGGCACGATCTCGGCGGGCGTGCTGGCGTCGTCGGCGAGGATCGTGGCGCGCGGGTAAAGCCGGCGGAGGTAGGCGACCAGATCCGTGTCCAGCTCCACGAGCACGAGGTTTTCCTCGCGCGCGCCGGCGGCCAGCAGGTCGTGCGTGATCGTGCCCGTCCCGGCCCCCAGCTCGACGACGATGTCGTCGGGCGAGCTCACCGCGTTGCGCGCCACCAGCCGGCCAAGGGCGCGCGAGCTGGGCGCGATCGCGCCCACGCGCAGGGGATGGGCGAGCCAGCGCCGCAGGAAGATGCCCAGTTCGCCGCGTGCCTGTGCCATGGGCGCGTTTCCCGTTGCCGTTCGGATGCTCTGTTCGTCGTATGCCCTGACCGCGCTGTGCCGGTCGTGCGCGCTTGACCCCGCACGGCGCGGTGCTACGTTCGCCCGTCCACGGCCGCGCGGTATGTAACCGACAGTGATAGGGTCCCACGCGCGGCGTCGCAAGAGGCCATCGGGATCGTGCGGTTATGAGCGTCGACTACCGCGCCACGGTATTTCTGCCCCAAGCCGACCATTTCCCCATGCGTGCGCGCCTGCCCAAGCGGGAGCCGCAGACGCTCGCGACGTGGGACGAGATGGACCTGTACGGCAAGCTGCGCGCGCAGAGCGCCGGCCGGGACAAGTTCGTCCTGCACGACGGCCCGCCGTACGCGAACGGCCATCTGCACATGGGCCACGCGCTGAACAAGATCCTCAAGGACGTCATCAACCGCGCCATGCAGATGCGCGGCTATGATGCCAACTACGTTCCCGGCTGGGACTGCCACGGCCTGCCCATCGAGTGGAAGGTCGAGGAGGGCTACCGCGCCGAGGGCCGCAGCAAGGACGACGTGCCCGTCACGGAATTCCGGCGCGAGTGCCGCGAGTTCGCCGAGCGCTGGATGGCCACCCAGATCGAGGAGTTCAAGCGCTTCGGCGTCGAGGGCGACTGGGACCACCCCTACGCCACGATGAGCTATCAGGCCGAGGCGCAGATCGTGCGCGAGATCGGCAAGTTCCTCGTGAGCGGCGGGCTCTACGCCGGCACGCGCCCGGTGCTGTGGTCGGTGGCGGAGAAGACGGCGCTCGCCGACGCCGAGGTCGAGTACCACGACCACACCTCGCCCACCATCTGGGTGCGCTTCCCGGTGATAAAGGCTCCGACAGAGGAGCTCTGCGGCGCAAACATCGTTATTTGGACGACGACTCCATGGACGTTGCCTGGCAATCGCGCTTTAGCGTGTCATCCAGATATTTCATATTCGGTTATCCGAGTAGATGAGACTTATGAGGATAGTCTCGCTGAGTTCGGTGAGCGCTTGGTAGTTGCTACTGACCTGCTTTCGAGTTTTGTCGGCGAGGTTGGTATCAAGCACTATGTGGAAATTGCAGCGATAGACGGTAAAAAGCTTTCAGAAGATGTGGTCTGTAATCATCCGCTACGAGAAGCGGGCTTTTGGGTGAGATCACCTGTTCTTCCAGCCGATTTTGTAACTCTCGATCAGGGAACTGGGATTGTCCATATTGCACCGGGTCATGGCACGGATGATTGGCTGTTAGGAAAGCAGCACGGATTAGACATACCGGAAACGGTCGATGAGAATGGTGTCTTCCTGGAGCACGTACCGCTCTTCGCCGGGGAGCAGGTCTACACGCCCAAGGGCAAGGAAGGCGGCGCCAACCGCGCGGTCATCGACAAGCTGCGCGAGGTCGGCGCGCTGCTCCACCGCGGCACGCTGCGCCACACCTACCCGCACTCCTGGCGCTCCAAGGTGCCGCTGATCTTCCGAGTCACGCCGCAGTGGTTCATCTCGATGGGCAAAAATGCGCTGCGGCACAAGGCTCTAGCGGCGATTCGAAACACGAAGTTTTACCCGCCTGACGGCAAGCAACGTCTCTACGATATGATCGCGAACCGCCCCGACTGGTGCGTCTCGCGCCAGCGCCGCTGGGGCGTGCCGCTGCCCATCTTCGTGCACAAGCAGACCGGTGAGCCGCTGCGCGATCCGGACGTCATTGAGCGCATCGCCACTGTCTTCGAGGCCGAGGGCGGCGACGCCTGGTTCGACAGCGATCCCCAGCGCTTCCTGGGCGAGGCCTACGACGCCGCAGACTACACCCAGGTTCAGGACGTCGTGGAGGTGTGGTTCGACAGCGGCTCCACGCACAGCTTCGTGCTGGAACAGCGCGACGACCTGAAGTGGCCCGCCACGCTCTATCTGGAGGGCACGGACCAGCACCGCGGCTGGTTCCACACCAGCTTGCTGGAAGCCTCGGGCACGCGCGGCGAGGCGCCCTACGAGGGCGTGCTCACCCACGGCTTCGTGCTCGACGGCAAGGGCCACAAGATGTCCAAGTCCATGGGCAACGTCATCTCGCCCCAGGACATCATGAACGAGAAGGGCGCGGACATCCTGCGCCTGTGGGTGGTCGCGGCCGACTACGCCGGCGACGTGCGCATCAGCGACGAAATCCTGGGCTTCCACGCCGACGCTTACCGGCGCATGCGCAACACCCTGCGCTTCCTCATCGGCACGCTGCACGACTTCGACCCCAGCGAACGCGTCGATCCGGCGGAGATGCCGGAGCTGGAGCAGTGGGCGCTGCACCGCATGGCGGAGACGGCGCAGGTCATCGAGACGGGCGCGCAGGGCTACGACTTCACCACGATCTACCACCACCTCTACCAACTCTGCGCCGTCGACCTCTCGGCGTTCTACTTCGACGTGCGCAAGGACGCGCTCTACTGCGACCGGCCCGACAGCCTGCGCCGGCGCGCCTGCCGCACGGTGCTCGACCGGCTGTTCCACGCGCTGACGGCGTGGCTGGCGCCCATCCTGGCGTTCACGGCCGAGGAGGCGTGGTGGGCCCACGGCGCCGGGCCGGAAGAGAGCGTGCACCTGCGCCAGTTCCCCGAGATCCCCGCCGGCTGGCGGCAGGACGCCCTGGCGGCCAAGTGGCACAAGGTGCGGCAGGTGCGCCGCGCGGTGACGGGCGCGCTGGAGGTCGAGCGCGCGGAAAAGCGCATCGGCGCGGGGCTGCAGGCGCATCCGGTCGTCCACATCGCCGACGACGCGCTGGCCGAGGCCGTGGCCGACGTCGATCTGGCGGAGATCTGCATCACCTCCGGCGTCACGGTGACGCGCGAGGCCGCGCCGGCCGAGGCCTTCACCACGGACGACGCGCCCGGCGTGGCCGTGGTGGTGCGCCTGGCCGAGGGCGAGAAGTGCCAGCGCTGCTGGCAGGTGCGCCCGGACGTCGGCAGCGACCCGCGCGCGCCCGAGACCTGCTCGCGCTGCGCCGACGCCGTCACCCATCTGGGCATGGCCGCCGCCTGAATGGCGCGCCCGGGCTCCGCCACGTATGGCCTGCTGCTGGCCGCGCTGGTGCTGGCGCTGGATCAGGCCACCAAGGTGCTGATCCATCAGGTGGTGATGGTGCCGCCGCGCATCATCGAGGTGACCGGGTTTCTCAACCTCGTGCTGGTGTGGAACCCCGGCATCAGCTTCGGCCTGCTGGGCGAGGGCAGCGCCGTGCAGGTGTGGCTGCTCGCTGCTTTCGGCACGATCGTGGCGGGTGGGCTGATCGCCTGGCTGGTCGTCGGCGTCCCCGGCCGGCTGGCGTCCGTGGCCGTGGGCCTGATCGCGGGCGGCGCGCTGGGCAACGTGATCGACCGCCTGCGCTTCGGCGCGGTCATGGACTTCGTGGACGTGCACGCGTACGGCTGGCACTGGCCCGCGTTCAATGTGGCGGACGCAGGCATTACGGTGGGCGTGATCGGGCTGCTGCTCGACTCCCTCTTGCGGGAGCGCGCGGCCCGGCAAACCTAACGGGCAGGGAAAGCCCCACGTGAGGGGCCTTGCGGGATGACCCCAGGACACGGGATCGATGGCATGCAGTTGAACGCCGGCAGCCGGCTGGCGGTCGCCGTGGCTCTCGGCGCGGCGCTGCTGGTCAGTGGGTGCGACAGCATCAAGGACGCCACCGGCATGACCAAGGAGCCGCCCGACGAATTCCGGGTGGTTTCCAACAAACCGCTCAGCATGCCGCCGGAGTTCGAGCTGCGCCCGCCCAAGCGCGAGGGCGAGGGGCCGGACGCGCGGCAGCCGCGCAGCGACGCGGAGGCGGCCGTGTTCGGGGGCGATGACGCCAACGGCAGCGAGTTGACCTACGAGGGCACCAAGGAGATGTCGCGCGGCGAGCGCGCGCTGCTGGGCGCCGCCGGCGCTGAAGACGCGTCCGGCGGGGTTCGCGACAGCCTGGAGGCCGAGGCGCGCAAGGCGAACGAGGCCAGCCTGACGGACCGCTTGGTGTTCTGGCGCGAGCGCAACGGCAACGCCAGCGTGCTCGACGCGCAGGCCGAATCGGAGCGCCTGCGCGGCAACGCGGCCGTGGGCAAGGAGCCCACCGAGGGCGAATCGCCCACGATCGAGCGCGAGGGCGACGAGGAACGCGGCTGGTTGGAAGGGATCTTCTAGGACATGCGCAACCGCTTGTGCGGCCCGCGCGCGCTGCGGCGCGTGCTGGCCGGTCTGACGGGCGCGGCCCTGCTCGCGGTGGCCGCGCCGGCCCCCGCGGCGGACGGGGCCGCGTCGCAGGGGCTGTTCAACCCCACCACCTTCACGCTCGACAACGGGCTGGAGGTCGTGGTGGTGGAGAACCGGCGCGCGCCCATCGTGACGCAGATGCTGTGGTACAAGGTGGGCTCGGCCGACGAGCCGCACGGCAAGTCCGGGCTCGCCCACGTCTTTGAACACATGATGTTCAAGGGCACGGAGAAGCACCCGGGCAACGCCTTTTCCCGCATCGTCGCGCGCCACGGCGGCGAGCAGAACGCCTTCACCAGCGACGACTACACCGGCTACTACCAGACGGTCGCGCGCGAGCATCTCGGGCTCATGATGAAGCTCGAGGCGGATCGCATGGAGAACCTGCGCCTGGGCGAAAGCGACTTCCTCACCGAGCGCCGCGTGGTCCTGCAGGAGCGCTACCAGCGCGTCACCAACGATCCCCAGAGCCGCCTGCAGGAGATGGCTTCGGCCACGCTCTACCTGCACCATCCCTACGGCACGCCCATCATCGGCTGGGAAAACGAGCTGAAAAAGCTCGAGCTGGCCGATCTGGAGGGCTACTACGACCGCTGGTACGCCCCAAACAATGCCGTGCTCGTGGTCGCCGGCGACGTCACGCCCAAGGCCGTGCGCAAGCTGGCCGAGAAGCACTACGGCGACATCGAACGGGAAGAGGTGCCCGAGCGCCAGCGCGTCACCGAGCCCGAGCAGACGGCCCAGCGCCGCGTTGCGCTCAGCAGCCCGCAGGTGTCGCAGCCGCGCCTGTCCATCCGCTACCTCGCGCCCAGCTACCGCACGGCCGAGGACGAGGGCATGCCCTACGCCCTGCAGGTGCTGGACGAGGTGCTGGGCGGCGGCCCCACCAGCCGCCTCTACCGCGCGCTCGTGGTGGAGAAGGATCTCGCCGTGAGCGCGGGGAGCTGGTACAGCCCCACCGCCTACGACCGGACCAGCTTCGGCTTCTACATCTCCCCGCGCGGCGAGGTGCCCATCGAGAAGGTGGAAGCCGCGCTGCGCGCCGAGATCCGCGATGTGCTGCAAAACGGCGTTTCCGAGCGGGCGGTGTCGGACGCGATCACCCGCCTGCGCGCCGACGCGGTCTACGCGCGCGACAGCATCTCCTCCGCGCCGCGCATCATCGGCCGCGCGCTCACGGTCGGCCAGACGGTCGAGGACGTGGAGGCGTGGACGCAGCGCATCCGCGCCGTCACGCCCGCCGACGTCGAGGCCGCGGCCGAGCAGGTCCTAAAGGAAACCCGGTCCGTCACCGCCGTGCTGACGGCCGAGCCCGCGAGCTGATCCCATGCCGCTGCTGCGTTTCGCCGCGCCGCTGATCGCCGTGCTGGTGCTGGCGGTCGGCTGGAGCTCCCCGGCCGGCGCCGTCGACCCCAAGCGCGTGGTCACGGGCTCCGGCATCGAGGCCTGGCTGGTGGAAGACCACGCCAACCCCGTGCTCTCGGTGAAGTTCGGCTTCCGCGGCGGCGCGTCGCTGGACCCGGCGGACAAGCCGGGGGTGGCGAACCTCGTGGCGGGCACGCTCAACGAGGGCGCCGGGGAGCTGCCGAGCCAGGCGTTTCAGGAGGCGCTCGCCGCCAAGGCCATCGAGATGTCCTTCGGCGCCGGCCACGACGACTTCTCGGGTACGCTCAAGACGCTCAGCGAGCACCGCGGGCGCGCCTTCGAGCTGCTCGGGCTGGCCCTGACCGAGCCGCGCTTCGACCCCGAGCCCGTGGCGCGCGTCACGAGCCAGGTGCGCGCCAACCTCGCCACCCAGGCGGAGGAGCCGAGCTACATCGCCAACCGCGCGCTGATGCGGGCGCTCTTCCCCGACCACCCCTACGGCGAGCCCACGGACGGCACGCCCGCCAGCCTGGACGCCATCGCGCCCAAGGACCTGCACGCCTACGTCGAGCGCGCGTTCACGCGCGACCGCCTGGTGATCGGCGTGGCCGGGGACATCACGCCCGAAGAGCTCAAGCCGCTGTTGGAAAAGGCGTTCGGCCGGCTGCCGCAAAGCTCGCAGGCCGCGCAGCCGGTGCCGGAAACCGAGCCCGAGGCGGCGGGCGAGACGATGGTGGTGGACCGCGACATCCGCCAGGCCTGGGTGGCCTTCGCCCATCCCGGCATCGCCCGCGACGACCCGGACTACTACGCCGCCAGCCTGGTCAACTACATCCTCGGCGGCGGTTCGTTCGCCTCGCGCCTGATGCAGACCGTGCGCGTCGAACACGGGCTGGCATATTCCGTCTACAGCTACCTGCACACCCTGGAGCACGCGCCGCTGATCGGCGGCGGGCTCGGCACGTCCAACGACCGCGTGGCCAAGGCGCTGAAGCTCACGCGCGACACCTGGCGGCGGCTGGCGAGCGAGGGGCCGACGGAGAAGGAGCTCAAGGACGCCAAGACCTACCTCAAGGGCTCCTTCGCCACGAACCTGGGCAGCACTGGCGGCATCGCGGCGGTGCTGCGCGCCATGCAGCGCGAGAAGCTGGGCATCGACTACATGGACGAGCGGCGCGAGCTGATCGACGGCGTCACGGCGGAAGATGCTAAGCGCGTCGCCGGTGAGTTGCTGGAAGCCGACGCGCTCACCACCGTGATCGTGGGGGAGCCAACAGACGTCGAGCCCACGCGCCCCGCGCCCGAGATCGGGTCCTGATCCCCGCCGAGGCCGTCATGGCGATCCGTCGCTTGCCGGAGGGCGTGGTCAACCGCATCGCCGCGGGCGAGGTGGTCGAGCGCCCCGCCGCCGCCGCCAAGGAGCTGGTGGAGAACGCGCTCGACGCGGGCGCGTCGCGCATCACCGTGCGCCTGCGCGAGGGCGGCAAGGCGTATCTGGCCGTCGAGGACGACGGCTGCGGCATGACGCCGGACGAGCTGCGCCTCGCCGTGGACCGCCACTGCACCTCCAAGCTCGCCGGCGACGACCTCGTCCACATCGACAGCCTGGGTTTTCGCGGCGAGGCGCTGCCCTCGATTGGCTCGGTGGCGACAATGACGGTCGCCAGCCGCCCCGCCGGCCAGGACGAGGGCTGGCAGCTCACCGTGGACGGCGGCGCGCTGCACGGCCCCGAGCCGGCGGCCATGACGGCGGGCACGCGCGTGGCGGTCCGCGACCTCTTCCAGGCCACGCCCGCGCGGCTCAAGTTCCTCAAGGCCGCGCGCACGGAAACCCAGCACATCCTCGACGCCGTGCAGCGCTTGGCCATGGCGAACCCGGGCGTGAGCTTCGCCGTGGTCTCGGAGGACCGCACGGCCCTGCGCCTGGACGCGTGCGCCGGCGATCTCTTCAGCGCCCGCCTGGAGCGCCTGGGCGCCATCATGGGCCGGGACTTCAAGGCCAACGCCGTGCCCGTTGATGCCGAGCGCGACGGGCTGCGGCTCTCGGGCTACGCCGGGCTGCCGACGCTCAACCGCGCCAACGCGCGCGCCCAGTACCTCTTCGTCAACGGGCGGCCGGTGAAGGACCGCCTGCTCCAGGGCGCCATCCGCGGCGCCTACCGCGACCTCCTGGCGCGCGACCGCCACCCCATGGTGGCGCTCTTCCTCGACTGCCCGGCGGAAGCTGTGGATGTGAACGTCCACCCCGCCAAGGCGGAGGTCCGCTTCCGCGACAACGAGCGCGTGCGCGGGCTGATCGTCGGCGCGCTCCAGCACACCCTGGCGGAAGCGGGGCACCGTGCCTCGGCCACCGTGGCGGATCAGGCCGTCGCCGCCGCGCAGCCGCGCGCGGGACCGGCCCCGGCGCGCCCGGCCAGCGGGCCGGCCCACCAAGCGCCCGCCGGCATGGCGGACGCCGCGCACGCCTACCACGCGCCGCTGCCGGAGCTGGACGCCGCCCCGCAGGCGCGCGCGGCAGCACCGAGCGCGCAGCCGGCCTCCACGCCCGATCCGGGAGCGTCGGCGCCGGCAGCCGAGGACGAGGCCAGTGAGACGGGCGAGGCGCATCCCCTGGGCGCGGCGCGGGCGCAGCTGCATGCCAACTACATCGTCGCCCAGACCAGCGACGGCTTGGTGATCGTGGACCAGCACGCCGCGCACGAGCGTCTTGTCTACGAGCGCATGAAGGGCGAGCTCGCGGCGACGGGCGTGGCGCGGCAGATGCTCCTCATCCCCGAGGTGGTGGAGCTGGACGCCGCCTCGGCCGCGCGCGTGGCGGAGCGCGCCGAAGAGCTGGCCGACCTCGGCCTCGTGGTGGAGGCCTTCGGCGGCGGCGCGCTGGTGGTGCGCGAGGTGCCGGCGCTGCTGGGCGAGCCCGACGTTCAGGCCCTGCTGCGCGATCTCGCCGACGAACTGGCGCAGTGGGACAGCGCCATCGCGCTCAAGGACCGCCTGGACCACGTCTGCGCCACGCTGGCCTGCCACGGCTCGGTGCGCGCGGGCCGCCGCCTCAACGGCGAGGAGATGAACGCCCTCCTGCGCCGGATGGAATCCACGCCCTTCACCGGGCAGTGCAACCACGGCCGGCCCACCTACGTGGAGCTCAAGCTCCACGACATCGAAAAGCTCTTCGGCCGCCGCTGAACTGAAGGCAGTTCAATCCCATCCGTCATTCGACACCGGCGTAACGTCGAGGTGAATGGGTCTCTCACCTTCGGTCTCGGTGCGATCCGTGCGTCATGAATGGGACGCGTCG
>NZ_FNCE01000022.1 GCF_900100655.1 Limimonas halophila | reverse complement strand
CGCTCATGCGCGCCAGGTCGTCGGGGTAGACGGTCAGCGTGCGCGTGGTATCGGCCGCGAGGGCGGGGGCGGCGGCCACAAAGGCGGCGGTCAGGAACGCGGGCAGGCGCATGGGGTCCGTCCGTTCGTCACGAGGCGGGATTTACCGTATCACGGGCACGGTCGAGACGCTTTGTGGCCGTTTGATGGACGGCAGCGGCGTGGATCGAACGCGCGTGTTTGGCGAACACACCGGCTAGAGCATCGTGCGTGAAATCGTGTCTGCCGAGAAGGCCGGAAACCTCACGCTAGGTTCCTGTCTTTCCTGTGCGAGCAGATTCCGCGCCTGCGGCGCGGGAGCCGTGTGGCTGTCCACGCACGAGCAAGCAGAATCACGCGGGTGATTCTGCTTTACGGCGATCTGCTCTAGGGTCGCGGCGTCGTAACGGTTGGCCGATGCTGTCCGCGCAGAACCTCGTGCCGACGGAATCAAACATCCTCATGTTTTTGAGAAACCCGTTCGTTTCGGCGTGACGCCGGTGTCGAGTGACAGATGGGATTAAACATCCTCATGTTTAGCGACGGGCGCGGAGGGCAGCGGTGAGGGTGCCGTCGTCGAGGTAGTCGAGTTCGCCGCCGACGGGGACGCCGTGGGCGAGGCGGGTGACGGAGACGCCCAGGTCTTCGAGGCGTTCGGCGAGGTAGTGGGCGGTGGTCTGGCCGTCGACCGTGGCGGAGAGGGCGAGGATGACTTCGCCGACGGCTTCCTCGCGCACGCGCTCGACCAGCTTTTCCACGTTGAGTTGCTCGGGGCCGCGGCCTTCGAGGGCGGAGAGCGTGCCCCCGAGGATGTGGTAGCGCCCGGAGAAGGCGGCCGTGCGTTCCAGCGCCCAGAGGTCGCCGACTTCCTCGACGATGCAGAGCACGCCGGTGGCGCGCTGGGGGTCGGCGCAGATGGTGCAGGGATCGCGGCTGTCCAGGTTGCCGCAGCGGCTGCAGGTGCGCACGGACTCGGCCGCCGCCTGCATGGCCTCGGCGAGCGGCAGGAGCAGCTGGTCGCGGCGCTTCATCAGGTAGAGCACGGCGCGCCGGGCGGAGCGCTGGCCGAGGCCCGGCAGGCGCGCGAGCAGCTTGATGAGGCGGTCGATCTCGGGCGCGGCCACCTTGTCGGGCATGCGTGCGGTCTACCCAAGAGCTTGAGAAGGGGGTGATGCGGCCGTGCCGCGCCGGATGGAGCGCGCACAATCAACGCAACGCCGCGATCCGCCGAATGAAACGCTCGCCAGGGCCTCATCCCTCCCAGCGCCCGTGGTTCGGGCGCTGGGCCCCTCCCTTCTCCTGAAGGAGAGGGGTTCAATGGCGGATTGCCGTCGGCGAATCCGCCCGACGCGGCGTGCGGGCCGCGGCCCTTACATGCCCGGGAACTTGAAGCCTTCCGGCAGGTTCATGCCGCCGGTCATCTCCTGCATCTTCTCCTGGTAGTGCTCTTCCACCTTCTTCTTGGCGTCGTTGGTGGCGGCGACGACGAGGTCTTCCAGGACGGAGACGTCGTTGGGGTCGACCAGCGAGGGGTCGATGCTCATGGAGCGCATCTCGCCCTTGCCGTTCATCGTCACCTGCACCATGCCGCCGCCGGCCGCGCCGGTGACCTCGTGGTCGGCCAGGCCCTCCTGGAGCTGCTGCATCTTTTCCTGCATCTCCTGGGCCTGCTTCATCATGTTCGAGAGGTTCTTCATCGCGATCCGTCTCCTTGGCTGTCGTCGTCCGGCCCGCCGTCGCCGCGCTGGCGGTGCGCCACGAGTTCGGCGCCGGGAAAGGTTTCCAGAATCCGCCGCACCGTGGGGTGGTGCAGGATTTCCTGCCGCTGCGCTTCCTCCGCCTGGCGCTCTTGCTCCTGAAGCGTGGGGTCGCCGGGCTCGTCGGTGAGCGTGACCAGCCAATTGCGCCCCGTCCAGGCGTTCAGGCAGCGGGTCAGCCGGCCGGCGAGGTCCGAGGGGGCCTCTTCGGTGGGAGAGACCTCGACCTTGCCCGGCGCGACGCGCACGGGCCGGGCCGTGCGGCGCAGCTCGGCGGCGAGGCGCGCTTCCCGGTGCTGGTAGCAGAGCTGCACGATCTCCTGCAGCGAGGCGGGTTCAGGGCCGCGCTCGCCGTGCGGTTCAGGCTGGTCCGACGCGCTGGCCTCGGGCGCGCCGCCGGTGTGGCCGCCGCCCGCGATGGCGCGCATGCCCTCGCTCGCGTGCACGCTGGGGCCCCCGTGCGCGGTGGGCCCCCCGTGCGCGCTGGGCATGGGTTGGCCCGCGGGCGCGCTGGACGCGGCGGGCTGCCCGCCGGATGACCCCTGCCCGCGAAGCTGCTTCACCAGCTCGCCCGGCGGCGGCAGCTCGGCCGCGTACATCAGGCGGATCAGCACCATCTCGGCGGCCTGGCGCGGCTCGGGCGCGGCCTGGGTTTCCTGAAGTCCTTTCAGGAGGATCTGCCAGTTGCGCGTCAGCTGCGGCGTGGTCAGCGCGTCCGCCATCTGGCGCCCGCGCGTGCGCTCGGTTTCGGGCAGGCCCGCCATGACCTCGGCGTCGCCCGCGACCTGGAGGCGGGTCAGCGTGTGCGTCACCTCCAGCATGTCCTGGAGCAGCGTCGCCGGGTCGGCGCCGGCGGCGTACATCGCCGCCAGGATGTCCAGCGCCTCGCCCGCGCGGCCGGCGAGCACGGCGTCGTAGAGGTCGTAGATGCGCGTGCGGTCGGACAGGCCCAGCATCTGCTTGACCTGCTCCGCGGTGATGCGGTCGCCCTCCAGCGCCACCGCCTGATCCATGAGCGAGAGCGCGTCGCGCACCGAGCCGTCGGCGGCGCGGGCCATCATCGCCAGCGCCTCCTCCTCGGCGTCGATGGATTCGCGCTCCGCGATCCAGCGCAGGTGGCCGGCCATCGTCTCGTGCTCCACGCGCCGCAGGTCGAAGCGCATGCAGCGCGAGAGCACCGTCACCGGCACGCGGCGGATCTCGGTGGTGGCGAAGACGAAGGTGATGTGCTCCGGCGGCTCCTCCAGCGTCTTCAACAGGGCGTTGAAGGCCTGGCGGGAGAGCATGTGGACCTCGTCCACGATGTAGATCTTCCGCCGCGCGGAGACGGGGCGGTAGCTGACGCCGTCGATGATGTCGCGGATGTCGTCGACGCCGGTGCGGCTGGCGGCGTCCATCTCGATGACGTCGAGGTGGCGGTCCTCGGCGATGGCGGTGCAGTGCGTGCAGACGCCGCAGGGATCGGGCGTGGGGCCGCCCGTGCCGTCGGGGCCGATGCAGGTCAGCGCGCGGGCGATGATGCGGGCGGTGGTGGTCTTGCCCGTGCCGCGCACGCCGGTCATCACGAACGCCTGGGGCATGCGCCCCTGTTCCAGGGCGTTCGTCAGCGTGCGGATGAGGGCGTCCTGGCCGATGAGATCGCGGAAGCGCGCAGGGCGGTAGCGGCGCGCCAGCACGCGGTAGGGCGTCGCCGAAGCCGGCCCGGTGTCCGCCGGCCCGCCTGCCTGACCGCCCGGCCCGTCCTCACCGCCTTCAGGGGACATTGCGCTCGCGCCCGGCCCAGTCTCGCGCCCGGCTCACCCTCGCGCGACAGCGCGAGCCACGCCGCGGCAACCGGGCGTGGCGTGCCGGGAAAAATCGGGTGGGAGACCGGACGAACGACCCGGGCCGGTCCGGTTACGGCTGCTCCCTTCCGGGCCTGACCGGGTTACCCGGCGGCCCGTCCGCCGCCGGCCTCCCAAGCGTTCTATATCAGCGTGCCCCCCGGGCGACACAACCCCGGACCGGCGCGCATCATCGTTTTGAACGCTTTCTTCGCGTTCGCGCCCGTCTCTGGTACACTCCGCGCCCTTCGCGCGGTGGGGTCCCTCCCCACCGCAACGCGCCGCAGCCGCCGGGTCCGACGGACCGGGCCGGCGCGGGGGTCCCCGAGACAGAACCCGAGAATCCGAAACCCGCGTGTAGGCGAGCCATGAAGCTGACCATCGACCGCGCCGCTTTGCTCAAGGCCCTGGGCCACGTGCAGAGCGTTGTGGAGCGCCGCAACACCATTCCCATCCTGGCCAACGTCCTCATCACGGCGGGCGAGGAGACGCTCGGCCTCACGGCCACCGACATGGACCTGACGGTCGAGGAGTCGGTCGCGGCCGAGGTGGCGCAGGCCGGGGCGACCACGGCGCCGGCGCACACGCTCTACGACATCGTGCGCAAGCTGCCCGACGGCACACAGGTGGAGCTGGCGACCGAGAGCGGCGGCGGCCAGATGCGGCTTACGGCCGGGCGCTCGACCTTCCAGCTCGCCACGCTGCCCAAGGAGGACTTCCCCAACGTCGCCGGCGGGGAGCTGCCGCAGCGCTTCGAGCTCTCGGGCGCGGAGCTGCGCAACCTCGTGGACCGCACGCGCTTCGCCATCTCCACCGAGGAGACGCGCTACTACCTCAACGGCATCTACCTGCACGCCACGAAGAGCGGCGACGCCCAGGTACTGCGCGGCGTGGCGACGGACGGCCACCGCCTGGCGCGCTTCGAAACGGCGCTGCCCGAGGGCGCGCCGGGGATGCCGGGCGTGATCGTGCCGCGCAAGACGGTCAACGAGCTGCGCAAGCTGATCGACGACAGCGAGGAGTCCGTGGAGGTCGCGCTGTCCGACAGCAAGATCCGCTTCAGCTTCGGCGCGACCGTGCTGACCTCCAAGCTGATCGATGGCACCTTCCCCGACTACGAGCGCGTCATTCCCTCGGGCAACGACAAGGTGATGACCGTCGACCGCAAGGCGTTCCACGCCGGCGTCGACCGCGTCTCCACGATCTCCACGGAAAAGAGCCGCGCGGTGAAGCTCACCATCGGCGACGGCACGCTCACGGTCTCCGCCACCAGTCCCGACAACGGGCACGCCAGCGAAGAGCTTGAAATCGACTACAACGGCGACCAAATCGAGGTTGGTTTTAACTCCAGGTATCTGCTGGACATCGCCGAGCGAATCGACGGTGGAACGGCGCAGTTCTCGCTGTCCGACGCCGCGTCGCCCACGATCGTTCGCGACGTCTCCGACGGCAGTGCGCTGTATGTGCTGATGCCCATGCGGGTGTAATCTCGGGCGCGATGGCGGACGCCCCCCTGACGACCGACCGGCCCGGCGGGCTGGTGGCGAATGCTCCCGCGCTCTGGGTGCGGTGGTTGCGGCTGACGAACGTGCGCAACTACACCGCAGCCGAGGTGCGCTGCGACGGCCGCTGCGTGGTGCTCACCGGCCCCAACGGCGCGGGCAAGACCAACCTGCTGGAAGCCGTGTCCTTCCTGGCGCCGGGGCGCGGACTACGCCGCGCGCGCCTGAGCGAGGTGGAGCGGGCCGAAACGGGCGACGCCGCGCCGGCCGCCGGTTGGGGCATCGCCGCCGAGGTCGAGACCCCCGACGGCCCGCGCGAGATCGGCACCGGCCGCGACCCGAACGGGCGCGAGCGCCGCGCCGTGCGCATCGACGGCCAGGCCGCGGGCGGGCAGCAGGCGCTCGGCGACGTGGTCGCCGCCACCTGGCTGACGCCGCAGATGGACCGCCTGTTTCAGGAGGGGCCGGCGGCGCGGCGGCGCTTCCTGGACCGGCTGGTGTTCGGGCTGGACCCGGCGCACGCCACGCGCGTCAACCGCTACGAGCACGCCCTGCGCGAGCGCGCGCGCATCCTGCGCCAGGACGCGCCCGCCGACCCGGCTTGGCTCTCGGCGCTGGAACAGCGCATGGCCGAGCAGGGCGTCGCCATCGCCGCGGCGCGCCGGCAGCTCGTGGACCGCCTGGGCGCGCACGCCGAGCGCGACCTCGGGCCCTTCCCGCGCGCCGGCCTTGAGCTGACGGGCGAGGTCGAGGGCTGGCTGGGCGAAACCTCGGCCCTGGTCGCGGAGGAGCGCCTCACGGCCGCGCTGGCGGCAAGCCGCGCGCGCGACCGCGAAACCGGGGGCGCGGCGCACGGCCCCCACCGCAGCGATCTGGCCGCCCGCCACCTGGAACGCGGGCAGCCGGGGTCGCTGTGCTCCACGGGGGAGCAGAAGGCCCTGCTGGTGGCCATCGTGCTCGCCCACGTGCGCCTGCTGACGGTCGAGCGCGGCTTCGCCCCGCTCGTGCTGCTGGACGAGGTGGCCGCCCACCTGGACGCCGAGCGGCGCGACGCGCTCTTCACCGAACTGCCGCGCCTGGGCGCGCAGGCGTGGCTGACCGGAACGGACCCGGCGCTCTTCGCCGGCCTGGGCGAGCACGCACAGCTGCTCGCGGTCGAGGCGGGCCAGGTTCGCGACCTGAAGTGAGCGCCGATGCATCACCCGAACCCCATCCATTACCCGAACCGACGGGGATCGCGACGATGACGCAGGACCCTGAGCAAGAGACTGAAGCTACGGTCGGTCTGAGCGCCGAAATGCCGAGCGAAAGCTACGGCGCGGGCTCGATCAAGGTGCTGCGCGGGCTGGAAGCCGTGCGCAAGCGCCCCGGCATGTACATCGGCGACACCGACGACGGCTCGGGCCTGCACCACATGGTCTACGAGGTGGTGGACAACGCCATCGACGAGGCCCTGGTCGGCTACTGCTCGCGCATCACGGTGCGCCTCAACGCCGACGGCTCGGTGGCCGTCGCGGACGACGGCCGCGGCATCCCCGTCGACATCCATGAGGAAGAGGGCATCTCCGCGGCCGAGGTCATCATGACCCGCCTGCACGCGGGCGGGAAATTCGACCAGAACTCCTACAAGGTCTCCGGCGGGCTGCACGGCGTCGGCGTCTCGGTCGTCAACGCGCTGTCCAAGCGCCTGGAAATGGAGATCCGCCGCCGGGGGCGCCTCTACCGCGCCGTCTTCGCCGACGGCGAGATCGTCCAGCACCTCACCGACGAGGCCGAGGCCGAGGGCAGCGGCACGACGATCATCTTCACCCCCTCGCCGGAGGTGTTCACGCGCCTGGACTTCGATTTCGACGCGCTGGAACACCGCCTGCGCGAGTTGGCCTTCCTCAACTCCGGCGTGGCCCTCGAACTCGTGGACGCGCGCGGGGACGAGCCGCACCGCGTGGAGATGCGGTACGACGGCGGCGTGGCGGCCTTCGTGCGCTACCTGGACCGCAACAAGCAGCCGCTGATCCCCGAGTGCATCCACGTCTGGGACGACAAGACCGAGATCAGCGTCGAGGTCGCCCTGGAGTGGACGGACAGCTACCACGAGACCGTCCTCTGCTTCACCAACAACATCCCGCAGAAGGACGGCGGCACCCACCTGGCCGGGCTGCGCGCGGCGCTGACGCGCCAGATCAACGCCTACGCCCAGGAATCCGGCATCACGAAGAAGAAGGACGTCTCGCTGACCGGCGACGACGCGCGCGAGGGCCTGACCTGCGTGCTCTCGGTGAAGGTGCCGGACCCCAAGTTCTCCAGCCAGACCAAGGACAAGCTCGTCTCCTCCGAGGTGCGCCCCGTCGTCGAGAGCGTGGTCAACGAGCAGCTGCGCCAGTATTTCGAGGAGCACCCCAACGAGGCCAAGCGCATCGTCCAGAAGGTCTCGGAAGCCGCCTCCGCGCGCGAGGCCGCCCGCAAGGCGCGCGAGCTCACCCGGCGCAAGGGCGCGCTCGATGTCGCCAGCCTGCCCGGCAAGCTCGCCGACTGTCAGGAAAAGGACCCCGGCAAGTCCGAGCTCTTCATCGTCGAGGGTGATTCCGCCGGCGGTTCCGCCAAGCAGGGGCGCGATCGCCACACCCAGGCGATCTTGCCGCTCAAGGGCAAGATCCTGAACGTCGAACGCGCGCGCTTCGACAAGATGCTGTCGTCCCAGGAAATCGGGACGCTCATCACCGCGCTCGGCACCGGCATCGGGCGCGAGGAATTCAACATCGACAAGCTGCGCTACCACAAGATCATCATCATGACGGACGCGGACGTGGACGGCAGCCACATCCGCACCCTGCTGCTGACCTTCTTCTTCCGTCAGATGCCCGAGATCATCGAGCGCGGCCACCTCTACATCGCCCAGCCGCCGCTCTACCGCGTGAAGCGCGGCAAGCAGCAGCGCTACCTCAAGGGCGAGCGCGAGATGGAGGAATACCTCGTCGGCCAGGGCATCCAGAATGCCGTCCTCGCCCTCGCCGACGGCCAGCGCATCGCCGGGGCGGACCTCGCCGAGCGCGTGCGCACCGCGCTGCGCGCCCAGCACTGGCTGACGCCGCTGGCGCGCAAGATCGGCTCCGTCGAGGTCGCCGAGGAAGCCCTGCTGGCCGGCGCCTTTTCCGGGGCCGTAACGACCGATCCCGCCGGGGTCGCCGCCACGCTCGCCGAGCGCCTGAACGCCCGCGCGGCCGAGGGCGAGGCCGGTTGGACCGGCGAGGCCACCGAGCGCGGCGAGCTGGTCGTCCAGCGCACCGTGCGCCGCGTCACCGAGCGGCGCGTCATCGAGCCCGGGATGCTGCGCAGCGCCGAGGCCCAGCGTCTCGCCCAGATCGCCGAGGACGTGCGCGCCCTCTTCGCCGAGCGCGCCGTGCTGGAAAGCGACAACGCGTCGACCACGCTCTATGGCCCGCTCGGCCTCGCCGGTGCCATCATGGACCTGGGCAAGCAGGGCCTCACCATCTCGCGCTACAAGGGCCTGGGCGAGATGAACCCCGAGCAGCTGTGGGAAACCACGCTCGACCCGCAGGGCCGCTCGCTCCTCCAGGTCAAGGTCGCCCACGCCGATCAGGCCGAGGACCTCTTCTCCACCCTCATGGGCGACGTCGTCGACCCGCGGCGCGAGTTCATCCAGTCCCACGCCCTCGAAGTCGCCAACCTCGACGTCTAAAACGCGGGCGCGTTTTATCGCACCTGTCACTCGACACCGGCGTCCCGCGGAGATGAACGGGTCACTCACGACCAAAGATGATCCTTGGAACCGACTTTCATTCGACACCGGCGTCGCGGGGCGATGAATGGGTCACTCACGACCAAAGATGATCTTTGGAAACATCCGTCATTCGACACCGGCGTAGTGCCGAGACGAGTGGGTCTCTCACGACCAAAGATGCTTTTTGGAAACGTGTGTCAGGTGACACCGGCTGCAAAGCGCGATTGCGGGGCTGTCTTGGAGAAGGTGCCGGAAATACACGCGTATTTCAGGTATCGGTAGCAAGTTCTACAGCATCGGACGTTTATTCGTATTCAGGTGCGTGGGCCACCGGAACGGGGTCCGGTGGTACCGGCCCATGTGCCCGGACTCATGCCACCGGACTTGATCCCGTGGTGTTCCGGGTAATCCACGCCTGTTGCTGAAAAAATCCGATCCTGTAAGCAGCAACGTCTCGCACCATGTCGTGCCGTCGGTGCGGCGGCCGACACCCGTCGTCACCCGGCTTGACCGGCTGACATCATTCGTTTCGGCGCCCCGTGAGCACATTGGCATTCGTGAGCTGACAGTTACGCGACGCGCTTCAGATAGGACATCACGATCTGGCCGCTCTGGTCTTCGTGTTCGATGACAATACGTTTTTCGGTGGCCACGTAGTCTTGCAGTTCCCTGGACAAGGTTTTGTCGCCTTGAACGATCCGATTCAAGTGATCCAGGTGGAGATAATACTCAGCAGCGATGCTGCCGGAAAATATATTGATCAGCACGATGCGCTTCTGCCGGTTTGCCAGACTGATCGCCACCTGCCGCTTTTTGTTCCGGAGCGCGTCGAGAACGCCAGGATCGAGTGGGGCGCTCTGGTTGTGGTCCTTTCGAATGGGGACTTTTTGATAGATGATCTGCCGCAGGATCGTTGCTTCATCGTGAAGCAGGCTGTTCGTTCGCTCCGTCATGCGTGTGCTGCCCCGCCGGTGTTCGCCTTGGTGGAACGCAATGGCTGGAGACCACACGATTGGGGTTAATGTAAGGTTAACCATTAAACGGTTCGGGCGGCGCTGCTGGGCGCCGGCTGGCCCGAGCCGCGCGCCTTCGCGGAACCTTGCAGGCCGTGAACCTTGCAGGCCGTCCCTGGCCCTGGGGGCGGATTGCTGAGGACCGTGGCGAGCCTCTTGGCGGCGTCACGTCACCCGCTTCAGGTAGGACATGAGGATCTGCCCGCTCTGGTCCTCGTGCTCGATGATGACGCGCTTGTCGTTGCCGACGTAGCTCCTGATCTCGCCGGCCAGCGCGTCGTCGTCCTTCACGAGCTGGTGAAGGTTGTCGAGATAGAGGTAGTATTCCGCCGAGATGCTGCCGGAAAAGATGTTGATCAGACAGATTTCGTTCTTCTTGTTGAACAGGCTGAGGGCGACCTGGCGCTTCTTGTTGCGCAGCGCGTCCAGCACGCCCTCGTCGAACGGGGCGGCCTGGCTGTTGTGCTTGCGGATCAACACCTTCTGGTAGATCACCTGCCGCAGGATCGTGGTTTCGTCGTGAAGCAGACTGTTGGTGCGCGCGGTCATCAGCCTTGCCATGCCCTCAATCGTTGCGGTGGGTGGTGTTCACCCGGTGTGAGGGCACACCAGACCAGGTTAAGGCTGACTGAATCCCGCCGCGTTCCGGGTTTACCCACCCTGGGTCTCGGGCTTGCACGCCGCGATTCGGACGTGGGATCCTTGTGCTCTCGTCGCAACCTGTAATAGAGTGCGAACGCTTTAGGGTGTCGCGAAATGCGTATCCGGGCGGCTGCGTGTCGTCATCACCCTTGCCGCCGCGCGGTCTCGATGGGCGCGCGGCTCACGTGAACGCGGATGAAGGTGAAGACGGCGCCGAGGCCGTACCGATGGACCCCAGGCCGACGACGAGCCCCACGCCCGTATCCGATCGCGAACCCGAACCGGACGCCGCCGACGCCGGTCCGGCTGGGCGGGACCGTTTTCTGGACGCAATTCCGGACGCCGTCATTACCGTGGATGCGGAGCAGCGCGTCACGGGCTTCAACGCCGCGGCGGAGACGCTGTTCGGCTGGTCCGCCGGGGAGATGATCGGCCGGGATCTCAACGTGCTCGTCCCGGCGGCGCAGCGTGATGGCCATCGCGAGATGGCGGCGCACTACATCCACGCCGGCCCGCAGGACGTGCGCACGATGGCGGCGCGCACGATCCAGGGCGTGCGCCGCGACGGCACGGTGTTTCCGGTTCGGGTCAGCCTGTCGAACATGCCGACCGACGGCGAGCCCACGGTGATCGCCATCGCCCGCGACATGTCGGAGCTGGAGCAGAAGAACCGCGAGCTCTCGGCGCTGTCGGCGCGGCTTCAGGCGCAGCTCGAAGAAGCGCGCAAGGCCGAGCACGCCAAGGGCCAGTTCCTGGCCTCGATAAGCCACGAGCTGCGCACGCCGCTCAACGCCATCATCGGTTTCGCCGATCTGCTTCAGAGCCAGCCGTTCGGCGAGCTCGGCCACCCGCGCTACGCCGAGTACGCCGCCGAAATCCGGCGCAGCGGCGGCAAGCTGCTCGCGCTCATCGACGACGCGCTCGCCCTCGGCCGCCTGGAGCGCGGCGCCCACGCCGAGGACAGCGAACCCGTGTCGCCGCGTGCGTTCGTGCGGGACCTCGTGCAAGGGCAATGGCGCGCGGCCCGGGAGGCGGGCGTGCGCCTGCGGGCGCGCGTGGCGGCCGATGCTCCCATGCCGGTGACGAACCGGCGGGCCATGCGGCAGGTGATGACGAAGCTGCTCGACAACGCCCTGAAGTTCACGCCCCAAGGCGGGCGCGTGGTGCTGACGGTCGAGCGCGCGCCGGATGGCCGCGCGCGGCTCACGGTCGCCGATCAGGGCTGCGGCATGGCGCCGGAGGAAATCCCGACCCTGGGGCAGCCGTTCGAGCAGTCGGGCGACGCGATGCGCGCGGAGCGGTCCGGCCTGGGCCTGGGGCTGCCCGTCAGCCAGCGGCTCGTGGACATCCTCGGCGGAACGCTGACGATCGACAGCACGCCGGGCGCGGGGACGACCGTCACCGTCCTCCTGCCCAGCGACGCCAATCCCGAGCCGGTGCCGACGGCGCCGGAAGCCCAATCGGCGCCGGCCTGATCAACCGAAGTCCGGGCAGCGTGTGAGCTTGAGGAACCCATTCATACCAGCGGCTGTGGAGGTATATTGATTTTGGTATATGGCCTCATTCTGTCTTTCTCCTGAAAGGAGAAAGGACCAACCCGCCGATGCCGCAGC
>NZ_FNCE01000021.1 GCF_900100655.1 Limimonas halophila | reverse complement strand
GCCGCCGTCAACGTCGTCTTCCCATGGTCAACGTGACCAATCGTCCCAATGTTGACGTGCGGCTTGTCCCTCTCAAACTGCGACTTCGCCATGGCTACGGTGTCTCCGTTCCCCGTCGTGTTGTCGCTCTTGCCCGCGCGCCCGCGGTCCTAGGCCATCTTGGCGACCACCTCGTCAGCGACGGCCTGCGGCACGCGATCATAGTGGCTGAAGAACATCGAGAACTGCGCGCGCCCCTGGCTGATCGACCGCAAGGTCTTCACGTAGCCGAACATGTTCGCCAGCGGCGCGTACGCCGTGAGAACGCGGGCGCCGCCGCGCTCCTCCATGCCCTCGACGTTGCCGCGCCGGGAGTTCATGTCGCCGATGATGTCTCCCATGTACTCCTCCGGCGTGACGATCTCCACCTGCATCATCGGCTCCAGCAGCACCGGCTTCGCCTTCGGGATGCCCTCACGGAACGCCTGCCGCGTGGCGATCTCGAAGGCCATGATGCTGGAATCCACGTCGTGGCTCAGGCCGTCGACCAGCGTCGCCTTGAAGTCGATCAGCGGGAAGCCGGCCAACACACCGGCCTCCTTGCTCTCGCGCAGGCCGCGCTCGACGCCCGGGACGTAGTCCTTGGGCACCGCACCGCCGACGACGGCGTTCTCGAACTGGAAGCCCTCGCCCGTCTCGAGCGGTTCGAAGACGATCTTGACGCGCGCGAACTGACCCGCACCGCCGGTCTGCTTCTTGTGCGTGTAGTCGACCTCGGCGCGCTGCGTGATCGCCTCGCGATAGGCAACCTGCGGGGCACCGATGTTCGCGTCGACCTTGAACTCGCGCTTGAGGCGATCAATCAGCACCTCGAGGTGCAGTTCGCCCATGCCCTTGATGACGGTCTGGCCGCTCTCTTCGTCGATGTTGACCTGGAAGGACGGATCTTCCTGGGCCAGCCGGGCCAGCGCCGTGGCCATCTTTTCCTGGTCGGCCTTCGACTTTGGCTCGACCGCGACCTCGATCACCGGATCCGGGAACTCCATGCGCTCCAGGACGACCGGAGCCTTCTGGTCGCAGAGCGTCTCACCCGTGGTCGTGTCCTTCAGCCCGGCGATGGCCACGATGTCACCCGAGAGCGCATGTTCAACCTCCTCGCGGTGGTTGGCGTGCATGAGGAGCATGCGCCCGACGCGCTCCCGCTTGTGTTTCAGCGGGTTGTAGACTTGCGTCCCCTTGATCAGCTGGCCGGAATAAACGCGCACGAAGGTGAGCGTTCCGACATACGGGTCAGCCATGATCTTGAAGGCCAGCGCCGACATGGGCTGATCGTCACCCGGCTCGCGCGTGACCTCTTCCTCGGTGTCCGGCACCACGCCGCGGATGGCCGGGACGTCCGACGGCGACGGGAGGTAGTCGACCACGGCGTCCAGCAGCGGCTGCACGCCCTTGTTCTTGAAGGCGCTGCCGAGCATCACCGGCACGAATGAGAGGTTACAGGTACCCGTGCGGATGCAGCGCTTGAGCGTCTCCTCGTCCGGCTCCTGGCCCTCGAGGTAGGCCTCCATGACCTCCTCGTCCTGCTCCACGGCCAGCTCGACGAGGGCGTCGCGCGCGCTCTGGGCCTCTTCCTTCAGTTCGTCCGGGATCTCGAGGTAGTCGAACTTGGCGCCCAGGGTCTCGTCACGCCAGATGATCGCCTGCATCGAAACCAGGTCGACCACGCCCTTGAACTCGCTCTCCGAGCCAATCGGGAGCTGCATGACCAGCGGCGTCGCGTTCAGCCGGTCGCGCATCATCTGGACGCAGCGACCGAAGTTGGCGCCCATGCGGTCCATCTTGTTGACGAACGCAATACGCGGAACGCTGTACCGGTCGGCTTGGCGCCAGACCGTCTCGGACTGCGGCTCGACACCGCCCACGCTGTCGAACACCGCGATCGCGCCGTCCAGCACGCGCAGTGCGCGCTCGACCTCGATGGTGAAGTCGACGTGGCCCGGCGTGTCGATGATGTTCACACGGTGGTCCCGCCAGAACGCCGTCGTGGCGGCGGAGGTGATCGTGATCCCCCGCTCCTGCTCCTGGGACATGAAGTCCATGACGGCCGCACCCTCATGGACCTCGCCGATCTTGTGGGATCGGCCCGTGTAGTAAAGAATCCGCTCGGTCGTCGTGGTCTTGCCGGCGTCGATGTGCGCGGCAATACCGATGTTGCGATATCGCTGGAGCGGGGTCTGGCGGGCGGTCATGCCGTCGCTCTCCTGGGCTCGGTGCCTTACCAGCGGTAGTGCGAGAACGCCCGGTTGGCCTCGGCCATCCGGTGGGTGTCTTCACGCTTCTTCACGGCGGAGCCGCGGCTGTTCGACGCATCGAGCAGCTCGTTGGCCAGCCGGTCGATCATCGTGTACTCGGACCGATTGCGCGAGGCGGCGATCAGCCAGCGAATGGCTAGCGCCTGCGCGCGCCCCGGGCGCACCTCGACCGGCACCTGATAGGTGGCGCCACCGACGCGCCGGGACCGGACCTCGATATCCGGCTTCACGTTGTCCAGCGCGTTGTGGAACACCGTCAGCGGCTCCTGGCCCGTGCGCGCCTGGACGCGCTCAAAAGCCTTGTAGAGAAGCCGCTCACCCACGGCCTTTTTGCCGTCGACCATGAGGTTGTTGATAAACTTCGTGACGACGGCGTCGCCGAACAGCGGATCCGGCAGGATTTCACGCTTTTCGGCACTGTGACGGCGAGACATCCGGGAGCCCCCTTACTTCGGCCGCTTGGCGCCGTACTTTGAGCGGCGCTGCTTGCGGTTCTTCACGCCCTGGCAGTCCAGCGCGCCGCGCACGACGTGATAGCGCACCCCGGGCAGGTCCTTCACGCGGCCCCCGCGGTTCAGCACCACGGAGTGCTCCTGCAGGTTGTGCCCCTCGCCCGGGATGTAGCTCGTCACCTCGATCCCGTTCGTCAGCCGCACGCGCGCGACCTTGCGCAGCGCGGAGTTCGGCTTTTTCGGCGTGGTGGTGTAGACGCGCGTGCACACGCCGCGCCGCTGCGGACACGCATTCAGCGCGGGCGCCTGCTTCTTCGACGTGCGGGATTCCCGGCCGCCCCGGATCAGCTGGTTGATCGTCGGCATGTGTCCTCAGCTTCCTTCGTTATCAGCGAAGCAAACACCCGCCCAAGGGGCGCTCCGCGAGCGACCCTGCCGGGTGACGCCCTGATCTGCCGTCTGAAAGCAGCCTCGACTGCGTGCCGTTGCCGGCTGGGACCGCGTCTAGGCTGTCGGCGTTGCCGACGGCCTACCACCAGCCCCCGAGAAGTTGGCGAACCATAGTGAGGCGTTTACCCGGCGTCAACCGGGTTGTCCCGCCGTGTTCGGCGGGTGGCGCGCCCTTGGTTGCCGTGCTGCGCGGCCGGCCAACGCGTGCCGGCCGGCGCCGATGTCGCGATGCATACGGTTTCGGCGGTCGCAACGCAAGAGAAGCTTCACGCCCGCCCAATTTTTGAACCGCTTTCCTGGGTGCGCGGCCCAAACGGAGCCCGTCGGGGACCCCGACGTCCACGATCAATGGGAATCCGGTTTGCCGGTGCAACGCGAATCAGCACCCGTTCAAGGGAGCATAAAAAAGGGATGGATGCGCGCGGCATCCATCCCCGGATAAACGTCCTGTTGGGCGGTGTGCGCGAATCACTCCGCCGCGGACTGGCTTTCCTCCGGCGCCGATTCCGCGGTGAGCGCCTGCTTGGCCTCCCGCTCGGCGACCAGCTTGCGGTCGCGATCCGCCGCGAGCCTGCGGTACTGGTTCATCTGGGCGCCCGTCCCGGCCGGGATCAGGCGGCCGACGATGACGTTTTCCTTCAGGCCCTGGAGGTGGTCCGCCTTGCCCTGCACGGCCGCGTCCGTGAGCACACGGGTCGTCTCCTGGAAGGAGGCGGCCGAGATGAACGAACGCGTCTGCAGGCTGGCCTTGGTGATGCCCTGGAGCACCGGCTTGGCTTCGGCCGGCCGCTGGGACTCCTCGTGCATCTTTTGGTTCATTTGCAGGAAGTCCTCGCGGTCGACGTGCTCCCCGATGAGGTAGGTGCTGTCGCCGGGGTCGGTGACCTCGACCTTCTGCAGCATCTGGCGGATGATCACCTCGATGTGCTTGTCGGAGATCTTCACGCCCTGCAGGCGGTAAACGCTCTGGATCTCCTCCACGAGGTACTTCGCCAGCGCCTCGACGCCCAGGATGTCGAGGATGTCGTGCGGCACCGGACTGCCGTCCATCAGCTTGTCGCCGCGCCGCACCCAGTCGCCCTCGCGCACCAGGATCTGCTGGCCCTTCGGGATGAGGTACTCGCGACGCGATTCGCTCTCGTCCTCCGGCACGACGAACAGGCGGCGCTTGGTCTTGTAGTCCTTGCCGAACTCCACGCGGCCCTCGATTTCCGAGAGGATCGCGTAGTCCTTGGGCTTGCGCGCCTCGAAGAGCTCGGCAACACGCGGCAGACCACCCGTGATGTCGCGCGTCTTGGTCGACTCGCGCGGCACACGGGCCAAGACGTCGCCGGCCTGAATGCGCTCGCCGTCCTCGACGCTCAGGATGGCGTCGACGCTCATGTAGTAGTAGGCGTCGCTGCCATCGGCCAGCTTGACGACCTCACCGTCGTCGTCCCGCAGCACGATGCGCGGGCGCAGATCCGCACCCTTGGCCTGCTGCTTCCAGTCCGTCACGACACGGTTCGTGATGCCCGTCGTCTCGTCCGTCACCGCGTGCATCGAAGTGCCTTCGATGAGGTCCTCGTACTTCGCGATGCCGGCCTTCTCCGTGATGATCGGCTGGGTGTGCGGGTCCCACTCGGCCAGGCGGTCACCGCGCTGGACCGTGCCGCCGTCGTCCACCAGGAGCTTGGCGCCGTAGGGGATCTTGTGGGTCGCCCGCTCGCGGCCTGTCTGATCCACAACGCCCAACTCGAGGTTGCGACTCATCACGATCAGCTGGCCGTCGGAGTTCTGGACCACGTTGCGGTTGCGGATCGTGACCGTGCCCTCGGTGGAGGACTCCACGCTCGACTGCTCGCCGCCGCCCTGAGCGGCGCCGCCGATGTGGAAGGTGCGCATCGTCAGCTGCGTGCCCGGCTCGCCGATGGACTGGGCAGCCATGACGCCGACCGCCTCGCCCACGTTGACCGGCGTGCCGCGGGCCAGATCGCGGCCGTAGCACTTGGCGCAGATGCCGCCCCGGTGCTCGCACATCAGCACGGAGCGGATCTGCACGGCGTCGATGCCCGCGTCCTCGATGCGCTCGACGGCCTTCTCGTCGATCTCGGCGTTGGCCTCGACCAGCACCTCGCCGGTCACGGGATCGGTGACGTCCTCCAGCGCCGTGCGGCCGATGATGCGGTCGCCCAGCGGCGCGATCACCTCGCCGCCCTCGGTCACGGGCTCGACCGTGAGGCCGTGCTTCGTGCCGCAGTCCGCGGCGACGATCACACCGTCCTGGGCCACGTCGACCAGACGCCGCGTCAGGTAGCCGGAGTTCGCCGTCTTGAGCGCCGTGTCGGCCAGGCCCTTACGGGCACCGTGCGTGGAGTTGAAGTACTCCAGCACCGTCAGGCCTTCCTTGAAGTTCGAGATGATCGGCGTCTCGATGATCTCGCCCGACGGCTTGGCCATCAGCCCGCGCATGCCGGCCAGCTGCCGGATCTGGGCCGGCGAACCGCGGGCGCCCGAGTGCGCCATCATGTAGACGGAGTTCACCGAGCCCTGCTTCTTCTCCGAGATGACCTTCATCATCTCGTCGGCCACCTGGTCGGTGCAGGTCGACCACACGTCGACGACCTTGTTGTACTTCTCGCCGGAGGTGATCAGGCCGTCCTGGTACTGCTGCTCGAACTCCTTGACGCTCTCTTGCGCCTCGTTGATCAGCTTCGCCTTGGCGTCCGGGATCACCATGTCGTCCTTGCCGAAGGAGATGCCGGCAAGGGTGGACTGCGAGAAGCCCATGGTCATGAGCTTGTCGCAGAAGACGACCGTCTCCTTCTGCCCGCAGTGGCGGTAGACGATGTCGATGACCTCGGTCAGCTCCTTCTTGGTCAACAGGCGGTTGACCAGGGAGAACGGCACCTTGGAGTGCTTGGGCAGGATGCTTGCCAGATAGGCGCGGCCCGGCGTCGTATCGACCAGCTCCGTGACGGGGTTGCCGTCCGCGTCGTAGGTGTGGAACCGCGTCTTCACCTTGGCGTGCAACGCCACGGCGCCCGTCTGATAGGCGTGCTCGATCTCGTTGACGCCGTTGAAGACCATGCCCTCGCCGTGCTCACCCTCGTTCTCCTGGGTGAGGTAGTACATCCCCAGCACGATGTCCTGGCTGGGCTGGATGATGGGCTTGCCGCTCGCCGGCGAGAGGATGTTGTTCGTCGACATCATCAGCACGCGCGACTCAAGCTGGGCCTCCAGCGAGAGCGGCACGTGCACCGCCATCTGGTCGCCGTCGAAGTCCGCGTTGAACGCCGTGCACACCAGCGGGTGCAGCTGGATGGCCTTGCCCTCGATCAGCACGGGCTCGAACGCCTGGATGCCGAGGCGGTGAAGCGTCGGCGCACGGTTGAGCAGCACCGGGTGCTCGCGGATCACCTCTTCCAGAATGTCCCAGACCTCGGGGCGCTCCTTCTCCACCATGCGCTTGCCGGCCTTGATGGTGGAGGCGTAGCCGTACAACTCCAGCTTGTGGTAGATGAAGGGCTTGAACAGCTCCAGCGCCATCTTCTTGGGCAGGCCGCATTGGTGGAGCTTGAGTTCCGGCCCGACCACAATGACCGAGCGGCCGGAGTAGTCCACGCGCTTGCCCAGCAGGTTCTGGCGGAAGCGGCCCTGCTTGCCCTTCAGCATGTCGGACAGCGATTTCAGCGGGCGCTTGTTGGAACCCGTGATGACGCGCCCCCGCCGGCCGTTGTCGAACAGTGCGTCCACGGCCTCCTGCAGCATGCGCTTTTCGTTGCGCACGATGATGTCGGGCGCGCGCAGCTCGATCAGCCGCTTGAGGCGGTTGTTGCGGTTGATGACGCGGCGGTAGAGGTCGTTCAGGTCACTGGTGGCGAAGCGGCCGCCGTCCAACGGCACCAGCGGGCGCAGGTCCGGCGGAATCACCGGCAGCACGTCCATCACCATCCACTCCGGCTTGCAGCCGGAATCGAGGAAGGACTCCACCACCTTCAGCCGCTTGACGAGCTTCTTGCGCTTGGCCTCGGAGGTCGTCTCCTTCAGGTCCGCGCGCAGGTGCGTGCGCTCTTCCTGGAGGTCGAGCGCCTGCAGCATGGCCTTGATCGCCTCCGCGCCGATCATGGCGGTGAAGGCGTCCTCGCCGTACTCGTCCTGCGCCTGCATCAGCTCTTCCTCGCTCATGAGCTGACGCATCTTCAGCGGCGACAGGCCGGGCTCGACCACGACGTAGTTCTCGAAGTAGAGGACCCGCTCCAGGTCCTTCAGCGTCATGTCCAGCAGCAGCCCGACGCGGCTGGGCAGCGACTTGAGAAACCAGATGTGGGCCACCGGCGCCGCCAGCTCGATGTGGCCCATGCGCTCGCGGCGCACCTTGGAGAGCGTGACCTCGGTCCCGCACTTCTCGCAGATGATGCCGCGGTACTTCATGCGCTTGTACTTGCCGCACAAGCACTCGTAGTCCTTCACCGGCCCGAAGATGCGCGCGCAGAAGAGACCGTCGCGCTCGGGCTTGAACGTCCGGTAGTTGATGGTTTCCGGCTTCTTGACTTCGCCGTACGACCAGGACCGGATCCGCTCGGGGCTGGCAATGGAGATCCTCAGCTCATCGAAGCTTTGCGGACCGCTCTGCTGGCCGAAGATGTTCATCAACTCGTTCATCGAGGAACTCCTGATTCAGCGCCGTGGTGCGCGCCAGGCGGCGTGACGCCGCGTGGGAAACCGCGCCGGCCCCGCGGTTCACCGCGAGGCCGGCCAGCTTCCGCCGTTATTCGCTTTCCCGCATTTCGACGTTCAGGCTCAGCGACCGCAGCTCCTTCACGAGCACGTTGAAGGACTCGGGGATGCCGGCCTCGAAGTCCTCGTCGCCGCGAACCATGGCCTCGTAGACCTTGGTGCGGCCGGAGACGTCGTCGGACTTCACGGTGAGCATCTCCTGCAGCGTGTAGGCGGCGCCGTAGGCCTCAAGGGCCCAGACCTCCATCTCGCCGAAGCGCTGCCCGCCGAACTGCGCCTTGCCGCCGAGCGGCTGCTGCGTGACCAAGCTGTAAGGGCCGATCGAGCGGGCGTGGATCTTGTCGTCCACCAGGTGGTGGAGCTTCAGCATGTAGATGTAGCCCACGGTCACCGGGCGATCGAATGCCTCGCCCGTGCGACCGTCGATCAGCGTCACCTGCCCGGAGCGGTCCAGGCCGGCCTCTTCCAGCATGCCCACGATCTCGTCCTCGCGCGCGCCGTCGAAGACCGGCGTGGCGATGGGCACGCCGCCCTTGAGGTTCTGCGCAAGCTCCATGACCTGATCGTCGCCCATCGGGGCGATCTGCTGGGTGTAGACCTCGTCACCATAGACCCGGTGCAGCTTCTCGCGCAGATCGCTCGTGGACTCGCCGCCGCGGTAGACGCGGTTGTACAGGTCGTCGATCTGCTCGCCGAGGCCGGCGCAGGCCCAGCCCAAGTGCGTCTCCAGGATCTGGCCGACGTTCATGCGCGAGGGCACGCCCAGCGGGTTGAGGACCATGTCCACCGGGGTCCCGTCCTCGGTGTGGGGCATGTCCTCCATGGGCACGATCGTCGAGATCACACCCTTGTTGCCGTGGCGGCCGGCCATCTTGTCGCCGGGCTGCATCTTCCGCTTCACCGCCAGGAAGATCTTCACCATCTTCATGACGCCCGGCGGCAGCTCGTCGCCGCGCTGGAGCTTGTCGACCTTGTTCTCGAAGCGCTTCTGCAGGGAGTCGATCGCCTCGTCGAACTGGCGGTTGAGTTCCTCGACCTCCTGCTGGCGCGCGTCGTCCTTGACGGTGATCTGGCGCCACTGCCCCGGCGTGTAGTCGGACAGCAGGTCCTCGGTGACCTCGCTGCCGGCCTTCACGCCCTTGGGGCCGCTGGCGACCTCCTGGCCCAGCAGCAGGTCCTTGAGGCGGCCGTAGAAGCTGCGCTCCAGGATGGCCCGCTCATCGTCGCGGTCCTTGGCCAGGCGCTCGATCTCGGCGCGCTCGATCGCCAGGGCGCGCTCGTCCTTCTCCACGCCGCGGCGGGAGAAGACGCGCACCTCGACGACCGTGCCGCTCACGCCCGGCGGCAGGCGCAGCGAGGTGTCACGCACATCCGAGGCCTTCTCGCCGAAGATCGCGCGGAGCAGCTTCTCCTCCGGCGTCATCGGGCTCTCGCCCTTGGGCGTGACCTTGCCCACGAGGATGTCGCCCGCGTTCACCTCGGCGCCGATGTAGACGATGCCCGCCTCGTCGAGGTTGCGCAGCGCATCCTCACCGACGTTGGGGATGTCGCGGGTGATCTCCTCCTGCCCCAGCTTGGTGTCGCGGGCCATCACCTCGAATTCCTCGATGTGGACCGAGGTGAAGACGTCGTCGCGCACGATGCGCTCGGAGATCAGGATGGAGTCTTCGAAGTTGTAGCCCATCCAGGGCATGAAGGCGCAGAGCACGTTTCGGCCAAGGGCCAGCTCGCCCATGTTCGTGGACGGCCCGTCGGCGATGATGTCGCCGGCCCCGATCTCGTCGCCCACGTGCACCAGCGGCCGCTGCGTCAGCGCGGTGTTCTGGTTCGAGCGCTGGAACTTGCGCAGATTGTAGATGTCGACGGCCTGCTCGCCGGCCGTGATCTGCTCGGTCACGCGGATGACGATGCGCGTGGCGTCCACCTGGTCGACGACGCCGGCGCGCTTGGCCGCAATGGCGTTGCCGCTGTCCTGGGCCACGCGCTCCTCGATGCCCGTGCCCACGAGCGGCGCCTCGCTCTGCACCAGCGGCACGGCCTGGCGCTGCATGTTCGAGCCCATGAGGGCGCGGTTGGAGTCGTCGTTCTCCAGGAACGGAATCAACGCCGCCGCCACCGAGATGATCTGCTTCGGCGAGACGTCAATATAATCGATTTCATGCGGGCGCGCGAGGAGGTACTCACCACCGTAACGGCACGAAATCAGTTCCGATGCCAGGCGGTTGTTTTCGTCCACCTCGGCGTTCGCCTGGGCGATGGTGTACTTCCACTCGTCGACGGCCGAGAGGTAGACGACCTCGTCGGTCACCTGCCCCTCGCGGACCTTGCGGTACGGGCTCTCGATGAAGCCGTACTTGTTGACCCGCGCGAAGGTCGCCAGGGAGTTGATGAGGCCGATGTTCGGCCCCTCCGGCGTCTCGATCGGGCAGATGCGGCCGTAGTGCGTCGGGTGGACGTCGCGCACCTCGAAGCCCGCGCGCTCACGCGTGAGCCCGCCGGGGCCGAGCGCCGAGACGCGGCGCTTGTGGGTGACCTCCGACAGCGGGTTCGTCTGATCCATGAACTGCGAGAGCTGCGAGGAGCCGAAGAACTCGCGCGTCGCCGCCGCGGCCGGCTTGGCGTTGATGAGATCGTTCGGCATCACGGAATCGATCTCAACCGAGCCCATGCGCTCGCGGATCGCGCGCTCCATGCGCACGAGGCCGAGGCGGTACTGGTTTTCCATCAACTCGCCGACGGCGCGAACGCGGCGGTTGCCCAGGTGGTCGATGTCGTCCACCTCGCCGCGGCCGTCCTTGAGCTCCAGCAGCGTCTTGAGGATCTCGAGGATGTCTTCCTTGCGCAGGGTGCGCAGGCTGTCGTCCGTCTCGAAGCCGAGGCGCGCGTTCATCTTCACGCGGCCGACCGAGGACAGGTCGTAGCGGTCCGCGTCGAAGAAGAGGTTGTGGAACATCTGCTCGGCCGCCTCGAGCGTCGGCGGCTCGCCCGGACGCATCACCCGGTAGATGTCGATCAGCGCGTCCTCGCGCGAGGTGTTCTTGTCGATCGAGAGCGTGTTGCGCAGGTACGGCCCGACCTGGACGTTGTCGATCGCCAGCGTCGGCAGCGTGGTGATGCCGGCCTCTTCCAGGCGGTCCAGCAGCCCCTCGGTCAGCTCGTCGCCGGCCTCGACGAAGATCTCGCCGGTTTCCTCGTTGATGAGGTCCTCGGCGACGTAGCGGCCGACGAGCTTTTCGCGCGGCATGATGTAGGCCTGAAGGCCCTCGTTCTGCACCATGCGGCGCGCCACCCGCGGCGTCAGCTTGGTGCCGGCCTCGGCGAGCACCTTGCCGGTATCCGCGTCCACCAGGTCGAAATCTAGCCGCACGCCGCGCATGGCCTGGGGGTCGAACGCGGTGCGCCAGCCCTGCGCGCTCTTCGTGAACTCGACGCGGTCGTAGAAGGTGTTGAGGATCTCCTCCGCGCTCATGCCCTCGGCCTCGTGGGGCTCGAGGTCGCGGCCCTTCTCCTTGCGCTCGGCCCGCAGCTTCTCCGTCTCGGCGTTGTCGAGCGCCATGAGCAGCGTGGTCGCCGGCAGCTTGCGCCGGCGGTCGACGCGCACGTGCAGGATGTCCTTGGCGTCGAACTCGAAGTCCAGCCAGGAGCCGCGATAGGGAATGACGCGCGCGGCGAAGAGGTACTTGCCCGAGGCGTGGGTCTTGCCGCGGTCGTGGTCGAAAAAGACGCCCGGCGAGCGGTGCACCTGGGAGACGATGATGCGCTCGGTGCCGTTGATGATGAACACGCCGTGTTCCGTCATCAACGGCATGTCGCCCATGTAGACGTCCTGCTCCTTGATGTCCCGGATGGACTTGGAGCCCGTGTCCTCGTCGACGTCCCAGACGACCAGCCGCAGCGTGACCTTCAGCGGCGAGGCATAGGTCATGCCGCGCTGAAGGCACTCGGTCATGTCGAACTTGGGCTCTTCCAGCTCGTAGCGGATGAACTGCAGTTCCGCCCGGTCGGAATTGTCACGAATCGGAAAAACGGACTTAAAAACTTCCTGAAGCCCCGTCTCGCGACGCTCGTTGACGGGCACATCCTTTTGCAAGAAGCGATCGTAGGAATCCCGCTGCGTCTCGATCAGGTAGGGCATGGATGCAATTTCGGGAATGCGCCCGAATTGCTTGCGAATGCGCTTCCGACCGGTCACCGACTGCGCCATATCTTGCCCTCGTTGTTTCTCCACACGCCCGCTGCACGGCCCATCGCGCGCGGGCGTCCTCGCCATTGCCGTCCGAGCGGGTTCGCGCCGGTCGCGGGCGCCGCCTCACTCGCGCGGGCTGCTGCCGGATGTGCGGTGCGCCGCTTCACAGGGGTTGCGCCCCTGGGCGCAGGCACTCTATCCAGCCGGGTGTTCGCTGCCTGCCGTCTTCGCGGCCAAACGGGTGCGCGCGCCCTGCGCCCCGTTTCGCTGCGTATCGTGTTCCGTTTCGGCGACCGCCGGTCCGCTGACCGGGGGTTGTCCGATTTGTATCCGCAGAGCAAACAAACCGGCGCGGCGCGCGGCCCCAAAGGCCGCGCGCCGACCGGCTCTCGCTCATCCAAGGATGTCGGTGTTACTTGACCTCGACGGTCCCACCGGCCTCCTCGATCTTCTTCTTCATCTCGTCGGCGTCCTCCTTGGTGGCGCCCTCCTTCAGGGTCGCCGGGAGGTTCTCCACCAGTTCCTTGGCCTCCTTCAGGCCGTAGCCGGTGATGCCGCGAACCTCCTTGATGACGTTGATCTTCTTGTCACCAGCATCCTTGAGGACGACGTCGAACTCGGTCTGCTCCTCCTGCGGCTCCGCGGCTTCGCCGCCGCCACCGCCGCCGGCCACGGCGACGGGCGCGGACGCGGAAACGCCCCAGTGCTCTTCCAGCTTCTTCGACAGCTCGGCGGCCTCGATGACGGAGAGCTGCGAAAGCTCCTCGACGAGTTTGTCCAGATCGGCCATGAGATTCGACTCCAGTCAGGCTTGAACGTTGGTCCTCGGTGAAAAACTGCCTCGGGCAGGCTCGCGTCAGCCGGCCTCTTCGGCCGACCCGCCGCCCTGCTCGTCGGCGTATGCGTTGAGCACACGCGCCAGCCGGCTGCCGGGCTCCTGGAAGAGCGTGGCGATCCGCTGTGCCGGCGCCTGGATGACGCCCACGACCTGCGCGCGCGCCTCCTCCAGCGACGGCATCTTGGCGAGCTGATCGACGCCCTCGGCGTCCAGTTCCTTGCTGCCCAGCGCGCCGCCGACGATCTCCAACCGATTGTTCTTGTTGGCGAACTCGGAAACGACGCGCGCCGCCGCGACCGGGTCGTTCGACCAGGAGATCGCGGTGGGGCCGGCGAAAAGCGGCTGGATGCCCTCGAAGGTCGTGCCTTCCAGGGCGAGCCGCGCGAGGCGGTTTTTCGCGACTTTGTACTGTGCTCCGTTCTCCCGCATCTTGCCCCGGAGATCGTTCACCTCGTGCACGCGCAGCCCGCGGTTGCGGGTGACGACGACGAGGTTGGCGTGCTCCGAGAAGATCTGATGCAGGGACGAGACAAGCTCGCGCTTCTCTGCACGGTCCACGGATGACTCTCCGCTGCCTTGCTTGGGCCGCCCGGAAGCGGCCGATTGCGACGAGGACTCCGGGACGCGGCGCGCCCCGCCAGTCCGGCTCGCCTGTCCCGGAAGCTCAAGCCTGACTCCGGCGGAGCTCGCGCCCCGACGGCGTCGGCGGCTGTTGGCTTCCTGTCTGTGCAGGCCGTGTCACGTTTAAGCCCGCCGGATCGCGGGCACCTGCGGTCTCGGACAGGTCGGACGGCCGGGCATCCCGGTCCGCCGGTTGAGTTGGGAGCCCGTATATTTAACGCCCCCGGGCCCGCCAGTGCAAGGGCGTCGGCACGCCGATTACGAGTCGGCCTGGGCCACGCTGCTGACGTCCAGCTTCACGCCCGGGCCCATGCTCGTGCTCAGCGCGACGGTCTTGATGTACTGCCCCTTCGCGCCGCTGGGACGGTGACGGTTCACCGCGTCGACGAACGCGCGGATGTTCTCGACGAGCGCATCCTCCGAGAAGCTCCGCCGGCCCACGCCGACGTGGAGTGCGCCCGTGCGCGTCACGCGGAACTGGACCTGACCGCCCTTGGCGTCGGTGATGGCGGTCTGCAGGTCGTTCGTCACCGTGCCCAGCTTCGGGTTCGGCATCAGCCCGCGCGGGCCCAGGATCTTACCCAGCCGGCCGACGACGGGCATCATGTCCGGCGTGGCGATGCAGCGCTCGAACTCGATCTGCCCGTTCTTGACCTGATCGGCGAGGTCCTCCGCGCCGACCACGTCCGCGCCGGCGTTCTTGGCCTCTTCGGCCTTCTCACCCTTGGCGAACACGGCCACGCGGATGGTCTTGCCCGTGCCGTGCGGCAGGGTGACGGCGCCGCGAACCTGCTGGTCGGCGTGGCGCGGGTCGACGCCCAGATCCATCGCCACGTCGAAGCCTTCGTCGAAATTGGCGTACGCCCGGGACTTGAGCTCGCGCACGGCCTCCTCGACGGGATAGTAGCGCGTGCGGTCCAGGCCCTTGTAGGCGTCGCGGATCTTCTTGCCGCGCTTCGCCATCGCGTTAGTCCTCCACCACGTCGATGCCGATGGAGCGCGCGGAGCCCTTGATGATGCCCACGGCGGTCTCGACATCGTAGCAATTCAAATCCGGCATCTTCTTCTCGGCGATCTCGCGCACCTGCGAGACCGTCACCTTGCCGACCTTGCGCACGCGGCAATCGGACGAACCGCCCTTAATCCCGGCGGCACGCTTGAGGTAGAAGGTGGCCGGCGGCGTCTTGGTCTCGAAGCGGAAGGACCGGTCCGAGAAGGCCGTGATGAGGACGGGCGTCGGCGTGCCCGGCTCCATGTTCTGCGTGGCCGCGTTGAAGGCCTTGCAGAACTCCATGATGTTCAGCCCGCGCTGACCCAGCGCCGGCCCGACCGGCGGCGAGGGATTGGCCTTCCCCGCCGGGATCTCCAGCTTGATCTGGCCGACGATCTTTTTCGCCATAGTGCAACCCTTTCGTCGCTGCGTTCAAAGGGTCCTTCGGTGCGGCGTATGGCGGCGCCTCCCGAAGGCTCTCGCCGGGCGGACCGGCCGGAACCGCTCCACCCGCGCGCTCCGCCGCAGCGAAGCGCGTGCTCACAACGCCGGCGCCGCGCGGGCAAGAGCCACGCGGCGGCGCCGGCGCGCTGTCAGCCCTGTTTTTCGACCTGGGAGAACTCCAGCTCCACCGGCGTCGAGCGGCCGAAGATGGACACCGCCACCTTCACGCGGGCACGCTCCATGTCGACCTCTTCGACCGTGCCCGTGAACGAGGTGAAGGGGCCGTCCACGACGCGCACCTGTTCGCCCACCTCGAAGGTGACCGAGGGCTTGGGGCTCTCCACGCCCTCGCGCACCTGATTGAGAATGCGCTCGGCCTCGCTGTCGGAGATCGGCGACGGCTTGCCGCGCGCGCCCAGGAAGCCCGTGACCTTCGGCGTGTTCTTCACCAAGTGCCACGTCTGGTCCGTCATCGCCATCCGCGCCAGCACGTAGCCCGGGAAGAACTTGCGCTCCGAACTGACCTTCTGGCCGCGCTTCATCTCCACGACTTCCTCGGTGGGCACGAGAACCTCGTCGAAGAGATTGTCCAGCCCCTGCTGCCGCGCCTGCTCACGGATGGAGTCGGCGACCTTTTTCTCGAAACCGGAATACGCGTGAATAACGTACCACCGGCGCCGATCCGTCGCCTGCTGTGCCTCTTCGGCCACGGCCTCAGCCTCCAACGCCCAGGATGAACGACACACCGAGTGAAATGACCTGATCCACGAGGAACAGGAAGATCGCAGCCAGTGCGGTGAAAGCCAGTACCATGACGGTCGTGATCGCCGTTTCGCGCCGGCTCGGCCACGTCACCTTGCTGGTTTCGTGGCGCACCTCGCGGATGAACTGGCCGGGATTGAACTTCGAGGCCATCGCCCTCACCCGTGGACCGGATCCCGGCGCGGAGGCCGGGACAACGTGGCGCGCTCCGCCGAAGCGGAGCGCGCCGGGTGTGTCGTGAAGCGTGTGCGTGATCGCGTCACATCGAAGCAGTGGCAGGAGTGGAGGGACTCGAACCCCCAACCGCCGGTTTTGGAGACCGGTGCTCTGCCAATTGAGCTACACTCCTTCAGCGCCGTCCCGATACATGCCGTGCACGTCGGCGGCGATCAAGCCCTCACTCGATGATCCCGTCACTCGATGATTTTGGAGACGACGCCGGCGCCGACGGTTTTGCCGCCTTCGCGGATGGCGAAGCGCAGGCCTTCCTCCATGGCGACGGGCGCGATC
>NZ_FNCE01000020.1 GCF_900100655.1 Limimonas halophila | reverse complement strand
CATCGATTCCCTGCTGATGGGCTTCGGCCTCGCCGACGATCGCATGCACAGCCCGAACGAGAAGTTCGAGGTCCGCTGCTTCGAGAACGGCATCAAGTCCCACGTCGCGCTGCTCGACCGCATGGCGCGCGGGGTTGGCACCTAGAGCATCGTGCGTGAAATCGTGTTTCCCAACGAACCAGAAGCGTCGGGATAACGCCATGTTTTTCCAGTGCGAGCAGTTTGCGCGCCTGCGGCGCGCGAGCCTTGCGGCTGTCCACGCACGAGCAAGCAGAATCACGCCGGGATGGCCACGGCGGCGTGGGCGTGACACCCCGAACAAGCTGATTCTGCTTTACGGCGATCTGCTCTAAGGCGGGCTTCACGGTCGGTTGCGGCACGCCGTGCACAGGTTTTCCACAAGAGTTGTGACGGCCTGGACGGTTCGCCGATCCGGCGGCGCTTCATAATGCCTTGATATACAACGAATTTTGGACACGCGCGTGCGTCGGGTGCGACGTCGGGCCGGCGCACGCGCGTGTTCGGCTGCATTTTCCCCAGATTTGTCCACAAGCCGTGGAGTCGCGCTTACCCCGTCACGCGCCGGCCGGCACCCAGCATGCGGCGGGCGGCGCGGGCGGCCCAGGCGCGCTGATCCGCGCTGGCGTGCAAGGCGGGTGGATCGTCGCGCCCCACGAGCGTCGCGAGTCCGAGGATGTGCGCGTCCTGATCCACGCGCAGCGGGTCCCGGCGCGGCGTGACGAGTCCGTGCGCGATGAGGCGGTCCCCCGTGCGCTCCACGGGCGTCTGTTGCAGCGGCGTGCCGCGGTGGGACAGGCGGTGGCTCAGCCAGCGGTGGAAGCGCGCGGGCAGGGAGGTGCCGCCGCCAGCGCCCGGCACCGGCACGATCTCCACCGGCTGCCCGCTGGCGCAGGCACGCGCCAGCCGCTCGGGGCCGCCGGCAGCAACCACGAGCCGGTCAGCGGCGCCGACGATGCCCCGGTCCGGCCGCGCCGCGCCATTGCTCTCCGGGTCCAGGTCAGTGCCGTCCGCCGGCGTCGCGCACAGTGCCGTGCCGCCCAGAGACTCGGCGCGCGCGCGGGCGTGGGCTTCCACCGGCCGGTCCGACTCGGCCGAGCCGTCGGCCCACCACACCACCCAGGGGCGCGGGGCATCGCCCAGGCGGTTGCACGCCCGCGCCGCCGCGTCGTCGAGCCCGGCGCGCGTCCAGGTGGTGGGCGGCAACGGCAGGTACGCGACCGTGGGGAACAGCGGCAGGCGGTCGGCGGCCGTGGTCAGCACGAGGTCGAAGGCGGAAACGTCGGCGTGCGGCTGGCCCAGGTGGATCAGCCGCGTGCCGTTGCCCGCGCGGGCCTGAACGTGTCGTGCGGCCCGCGCCCCCACCTTCCCGGTGCTGAGCACGACATCCGGCCAGCCACCGTCGCCGGCCGTGGCTGGGGCGGCCGACGTCTCCGTCACCGTCCAGCCCATCTCGGCGGCGAGCGCGCGCATCGGGTCGGGGTCGGCGCCGTTCTCCTGCAGCAACCAGGCGTGCCGCGACGCGCCGGGGGCGTCGGCGGCGTAGACCTCGGTTGGGGCTGCCCGGCCGCTGCCGCGCTCGACGGTGTCCAGCACCCAGCTCACGTCCGGGAAGCGGTGCGCCACGCGCGCGATGCGCTCGCGGTACCACGCGGCCGTGCGGCGCACGCCGTGCGGTTCCACCCGGGCCCTGGCGCGGTCGGCACGCACGGCGAAATAGGCCAGCGCGTCGGCGTGGCGGAAGGTCTCGGCGATCAGCCAGGGCACGTCGTCCGGCGGCGCGCGGTCCAGCAGGTTCACCGCGGCCACGGCGTCTCCGCGCGGCCAGTCGGCCGTCGCGGTCGCGTCCATGGACTCGACGTGTTCCGCCGGCAGTTCGGGCGCGCCGCTGTCGCCGCCGGCGTGAACGCGCACGAGCCGCTCGACCCCGGCGTCGGCAACGCGCGTGTGTGCTGCCTGCGAGGCCCGGGTGAGCGTGGGATCGCCGGCGTCCTGCGCCGCGGCTTCGCGCGCAAAGCGCGTGAAGTGCTGGCTGGGCGCGCCGGGGCCGAACAGCTCGAATCCGCGCGCATCGGCGTCGCGTTCCAGGCGGTGCCACACCATGCCCCAGGGGTTGGGGTGATAGGTGTACTGCCCCGGAAACGGCCGCCACGGCTGGCGGTTCAGCTCGGTGTAGTGGACGACCTTGCTCTCGCCCTCGCGCAGCTCGTCGTCGCGGGCGTTCCAGCCGGGATCGAGCGGGCCGGCGTGCCCGGCTTCGACGGCGGCGTTGATGAGGCTGCGCTTCGTCCCGCGGGCGGCGGCCTCGCGGTTCCACACGCCGGCCATCGCCTCGCAGTCGAGCAGCATCACCGAGGTGTCGCGCGGCGAGACGGCGAGATAGCCGTGCCCGGTCATGGGCAGGTCGAACAGCTCGGCCGGGTCGGTAAGGTAGATCTGGTCGACGTCGTTGTAGATCGCGCGGCCCGAGCGCCCGGCCAGATCCGGGATGGCGTAGCGGTAGAGCGTGAAGCCGGTGCGCCAGCGCCGCCGGTCGAAGCCGGCCAGGTTCTTCATCAGGTGGATCTCGTAGGTCCGCGCCGGGTTGCGCGCGCACGCCACGGAATGGACGAAGATGCGCTCGGCGCGGTCCTGCCCGTCCTCGGTGCCCAGGAAGATGCGCACGGGCGGGCGCGGGTCCGGCTCGACACCCGGGTCCGGCGGCAGGACGATGCGGTCGGGGTGATCGCGGACGACCTGGGGTCGTGCCTGATGTGGTCCTGCCATCCCGCCCTCGCGGCCTGTCTGCATCGGGTCGGCGCCGGGGCGCCGGAAATTGCGTTGCGAAAGTCTAGGCTGGCGCATGGGTGCGGCCAAGGGCGACCGCTTGTTGGGTGTGGGTCGCGCACCAGCGCTGGTCCGGTCAATCGTGCGACATGCACAACCCGGTGCGGGGCGCGCCGGGCCGCTGCGGCATTCCGTCACCCCGCGGGCGCGCGAGGTTCCGGCGACGCCGTGGCAGGGGCGCATTTTTCGATCTTATTCAACGACTTAACCTCGAACGCGCGGCGCGGCGGCGCGTGCCGCCAGCATCCAGGCCACAGGGTTCACCGCAGCCCGCGCGTGCTTCATCTTGTGCGGTGTTGCGCCGTCATCTAGGTTCCTGCGCCAGCCCTGGCAGCGCGGCGGCGCCGCCGGGAACCACGTATGGAACCGCACGCGAGCGACCACAAAGCGATCGGGGCGCAGGCATGCAGACACGCACTGCCCGGTCTTTCGGGATGAAGCATCTGGCGGCCCTCGGCGCGGGCAGCGCCGCCCTGGGCACGGCAGCGGGCGCGGCCGCGCGGGAGGTCGGAAAGCCGGAGCCGTGGCAGCTCGGCTTCCAGGAAGCCGCCACGCCGATGATGGAGCAGGTCCAGAGCTTCCACACGATGTTGCTCGTGATCATCACGGGCATCGTGATTTTCGTGGTGGCGTTGCTCGGCTATGTGTGCTGGCGCTTCAGCGAGCGCCGCAACAAGGAGCCGTCTGAGCGCACGGAAAACACCCTGATCGAGGTGCTGTGGACGACGATCCCGGTTATCATCCTGGTGGTGATCGCGATCCCGTCGTTCAAGCTGCTCTATTACCGGGACCACGTGCCCAACGCCGAGTTCTCGGTGAAGACGATCGGCAAGCAGTGGTACTGGGCCTACGAGTACCCGGATCACGGCGGCTTCTCGTACAACTCCTTCATGAAGGAAGCCGACGAGATCGATCCGTCGGAGGGCGAGCTGCGCAAGCTGTCCGTGACCGAGCCCATCGTCATCCCGGCGGACACGACGGTGCGCTTCCTGATCACCTCGACGGACGTGCTGCACTCCTTCGCGCTGCCGTCGTTCGGCATCAAGCAGGACGCCATCCCGGGGGAGATGAACCAGACCTGGGCGCGCGTCGACGAGCCGGGAATCTATTACGGCCAGTGCTCGGAGCTGTGCGGCGTCGGCCACGCCAACATGCCGATCGCGGTCAAGGTGGTCCCGAAAGACGAGTTCCGGAACTGGATCGAGACGAAGAAGGCCGAGGCCGGCGTGGGCGACGACGAGCGCGAGCTCGCGCAGGCCGATAGCGGCCAATAACGTGACGCGTGCGGTGCGTGCGCGCCGGCCCGGCCGGCGCCCTGCGCTCCGCCAAGGGCGAGGGAAGAGGTAGACCATGGCTGCTGAACAGGGTGCTTACGCAGCGCACGACGACCACGACCACAAGCCGGGGTTCGTTCGGCGCTGGCTGATGTCCACGAACCACAAGGACATCGGCACGCTGTACCTGATCTACGCCGTCATCGCGGGCATTCTCGGCGGGCTGTTCTCGCTGATCATGCGCCTCGAGCTCGCCGAGCCCGGCGTCCAGTACCTGATGGCCGGCGGCAGCCCGGACGGGCAGCTTTACAACGTCATGATCACGGCCCACGGGCTGTTGATGGTGTTCTTCGTCGTCATGCCCGGGCTGATCGGCGGCTTCGGCAACTGGTTCGTGCCGCTGATGATCGGTGCGCCGGACATGGCGTTCCCCCGCATGAACAACATTTCGTTTTGGCTGCTGGTGCCCTCGATCCTGTTGCTGCTGGCCTCGGCGTTCGTGGGCGAAGGCGCCGGCACGGGCTGGACGATCTATCCGCCGCTGTCGGGCGAACTCGGGCACTCCGGACCATCGGTGGACATGGCGATCTTCGCGCTGCACCTGGCCGGCGCGTCGTCCATCCTGGGCGCGATCAACTTCATCACCACCATCTTCAACATGCGCGCCCCCGGCATGACGCTGCACAAGATGCCGCTGTTCGTCTGGGGCATGCTGGTGACGGCCTTCCTGCTCCTGCTGGCGGTTCCGGTGCTGGGCGGCGCGATCACGATGCTGCTGACCGACCGCAACTTCGGCACGACCTTCTTCGAGGCCGCCGGCGGCGGTGACCCGGTGCTCTTCCAGCATCTCTTCTGGTTCTTCGGGCACCCCGAGGTCTACATCATGATCCTGCCGGCGTTCGGGATCGTGTCGCAGATCACGGCGACCTTCTCGCGCAAGCCGATCTTCGGCTACCTGGGGATGGTCTACGCCATGGTCGCGATCGGCTTCATCGGCTTCATCGTGTGGGCCCACCACATGTTCACGGTCGGCATGGACGTGGACACCAAGGCCTACTTCACGGCGGCGACGATGGTCATCGCGGTGCCCACGGGCGTGAAGATCTTCTCCTGGATCGCCACGATGTGGGGCGGCTCGATCCGCTTCGAGACGCCCATGCTGTGGGTCATCGGCTTCATCGTGCTGTTCACGATCGGCGGCGTAACCGGCGTGGTGCTGGCGAACGCGGGCGTGAATCAGGTGCTGCACGACACCTACTACGTCGTCGCGCACTTCCACTACGTGCTCTCCATGGGCGCGGTGTTCGCGCTGTTCGCCGGCTTCTACTACTGGATCGGCAAGATGTCGGGCCGGCAGTATCCCGAGTGGGCCGGGAAGCTGCACTTCTACGCCACCTTCATCGGCGTGAACGTGCTCTTCTTCCCCATGCACTTCCTGGGGCTGGCCGGCATGCCGCGGCGCTACATCGATTACCCGGACGCCTACGCCGGGTGGAACATGGTCAGCTCCATCGGCGCCTACATCACGCTGGCGGCCACACTCTTCTTCGTCGGCATCGCGCTCTACACCCTGCTGTGGGGTAAGCGGGCGCAGGCGAACCCGTGGGGCAAGGGTGCCACGACGCTGGAGTGGACGGTGTCCTCGCCGCCGCCGTTCCACACCTTCGAGGAGCTGCCGCGCGTGAAGTAAGCCGCGGCCAGCCCGCCCGAACCCGGCCCCGGGACGTGGCAGCCACGTCCCGGGGCCTTTCCCGTCCACCCGTCGACCGCGAGGGACCGAAGGCGCCGTGAGCGACGCCAGCATCCAGCCCAACAGCACCGTGGCCGATCCCGCCGGCGTTCGGGAGTTTCTGGATCTCCTCAAGCCGCGCGTGATGACGCTCGTGGTTTTCACGGCCGTCGCCGGCATGGTGGCGGCGCCGGGCGAGTTGCACCCCGTGCTCGCGGGCATCGCGGTGTTGTGCGTTGCCGTCGGGGCCGGGGCGGCCGGCGCCATCAACATGTGGTACGACCGCGACATCGACGCGGTCATGCGCCGCACGGCGCGGCGGCCCATTCCCGCCGGGCGCATCGCGCCGGAGGAGGGGCTGGCCTTCGGCCTGGTGCTCACCCTCTTCGCCGTGATGACGATGGGCCTGGCCGTGAACTGGACGGCGGCGGGGCTGCTCGCGGGGGCGAACGCCTTCTACGTGTTCGTCTACACGATGTGGCTGAAGCGGCGGACGCCGCAGAACATCGTCATCGGCGGCGCGGCGGGCGCGTTTCCGCCCATGATCGGCTGGGCCGCGGTAACGGGCGGTGTGAGCCTGGAATCGGTGGTGCTGTTCGCGCTCATCTTCCTGTGGACGCCGCCGCACTTCTGGGCGCTGTCGCTCTACACCGACGGCGACTACGGCCGCGCGGGCGTGCCCATGCTGCCGGTGGTCTCGGGACGCCGGGCGACGAAGTGGCAGATGCTGGCCTACACCCTGGTGCTGCTGCCGCTGGCGCCGGCGCCGGCGCTGCTGGGCACGGCGGGGCCGCTCTACGGCGCCGGGGCGACGGTGCTGGGGCTGATCTTCGTGGTTTCGGCCGTGCGCGTGCTGCAGGACACGGACGGGCGCGAAACCGCGGCGCGCCGGATGTTCGGGTACTCGATCCTGTACCTCTTCCTGGTGTTCGCGATGCTGATTCTGGACGGCGCCGCCCTGGGGGCGGCATAGGGGCGAGATGGCGAACGGCGATCCGGACGGTCCGCAGGTCGAGTGGACCAAGGAAAAGCGCGAGGAGTTCCGCCGCAAGCGCCGGGGCCGCAACTGGGCGCTCCTGGCGGTTTTGCTGGCGTTCGTGGTACTGGTCTACTTCGTGGCGTTGATTCGCATGGGTGGCGGCTGAGGCCGCGTCGAACAGGCACAAGGGCGAGAGGGAGACGATGGCGGAGGCCCATCACGAACAGAAGCATCCCTACCATCTGGTCGAGCCCAGCCCGTGGCCGCTGGTCGGCTCGATCGCGGCCGGTCTTCTGGCGCTCGGCATCGTGTTCTTCATGCACGACATCAACTCTTGGCTGATGTATCTCGGCGTCATCGCCGTGCTCGGCACGATGGCCGGGTGGTGGCGCGACGTCATTCACGAGGCCGAGTACGAAGGCGCGCACACCACGCTGGTCCAGATCGGGCTGCGCTACGGGATGGTGCTGTTCATCGCCTCCGAGGTGATGTTCTTCGCCGCCTTTTTCTGGGCCTACTTCAACGGCGCCCTCTTCCCCACCGCGGAAATCGGCGGCGTGTGGCCCCCGCCGGACATCAAGACCTTCGACCCCTTCAGCGTGCCGTTCCTGAACACGCTCATCCTGTTGCTGTCGGGATGCACGGTGACCTGGGCGCACGAGGCGCTGCGCGAGGGCGACCGCACGGGGCTGCTGCAGGGGCTGGCGCTGACGATCGTGCTGGGGCTGATCTTCTCCAGCCTGCAGGCTTACGAGTACGCACACGCGGCCTTCGGCTTCGGCGACAACGTCTATACCTCGGTCTTCTTCATGGCGACGGGCTTCCACGGCGCACACGTCATCATCGGGACGCTCTTCCTGATCGTGTGCTTCGCCCGCGCCTGGGCAGGACACTTCAAGCCGGACCATCACTTCGGCTTCGAGGCCGCCGCGTGGTACTGGCACTTCGTGGACGTCGTGTGGCTGTTCCTCTTCACCTTCGTCTACTTCTGGGGAAGCCTCTAGGGCATGATGAGGTCGGATCGGAACGATGCGGGCTCTGGACAGCCTGCGCCGGCAGGCTCGCGCGCCGCAGGCGTGCAATCATGCCCGCATACCAAAGAGATGGAGTGCGATGAGGCGCGCAGACTAAGTCTGCGTTGTCTCATCGCGCGCTAACCCGCGATGTCTTGGCACGAGAGCCAACCCCGCGTCTCCCCGGTCACCGCGGGCCTGCGCTGCCGCTGCCCGCGGTGCGGGGAAAGCCCCCTCTTCGACGGGCTCTTGCAGGTCCGCCGGCGCTGCGGCGTCTGCGGCCTGGACCTCCGGGCCGCGGACAGCGGCGACGGGCCCGCCGTGTTCATCATCCTCATCCTGGGCGCGGTGGTCACGCTCGCGGCAATTCTGCTGGAGTCCGCCGTGGGGCCGCCGCTGTGGGTACACGCGGCCCTGTGGCCGGTCGTGATCGTCGCCGGGGCCATCGGCATGCTGCGCCCCGCCAAGGCGCTCCTGATCGCGCTGCAATACCGCTACAACGCCCGCGAGGCCGGCCTGCACGATGACGGGTGAGCCCGGGCGTGTGCGCTTCCGGCCCACCTTCTGGGCGACCGTCGCCGTCGTCCCCGCGCTGATCCTGCTGCTGGGCCTGGGTGGCTGGCAGGTCCAGCGCATGCAGTGGAAGCAGGACCTGATCGCCGACATGCGCGCGCGCATGGACGGTCCCGCCATCGAGCTGCCCGGCCCCGGGGCCGCGTGGAAGACGGTGCGCTTCCGCCGGGTGGAGCTCACCGGCGAATTCCTGCACGACCGCGCCCTGCACCGCCTGGCGCAGACCCATCGCGGCGCGCGCGGCTTCGACCTCATCACCCCCATGCGCCTGAGCGACGGCCGCACCGTGCTGGTGGACCGCGGCTGGCTGCCCATCCGCATGCGCGAAGACGGGGGTGTGCCGGAACGCGTGCGCGTCGACGGGCCGGTGACGATCGAGGGCATCGTCCGTCGCGGCGGCTGGCCGGGAGCGAGCTGGCTGCGTCCGGCCAACGACCCGGCCGGCAACGAGTGGCTGTGGATGGATCTGCCGCGCATGGCGCAGCAGGCGGGTCTGAGCGATCCCGTCACCCACCTCTACGTCGAATCCGTCGCCCCGGCGGCGAGCGGGCGCTTTCCCATCGCCGAGCGCCCGCGCGTCACCCTGCCGCAGAACCACCTGGGCTACGCCATCACCTGGTTCGGGCTCGCCGCCGGGTTGCTGGCGATCTACGTCATCTTTCACTGTCGCCGCGAACCGTCGGGAGAACCGCAGACATGAGCGACGCGTACCGCGAGCTGGAGCGCCGTTTCGCGCGCATGGCCGCGCTTGGCGAGGCCGGCGGCATGCTGAACTGGGATGCCCAGGTGATGATGCCCTCGGGCGGCGCCGAGGCGCGCAGCGAGCAGCTGGCCGCGCTCGACGTCACCGCGCACGAGATGCTGACCGACCCGCGCGTCGGCGAGCTGCTGGACACGGCCGAGCAGCACGCCAACGCGCTGGACGGCTGGCAGCAGGCCAACCTCGCGGAGATGCGCCGGCAGTGGCGCCACGCCACCGCGGTGCCGAGCGCGCTCGTGGAGGCGCTGACGCGCGCCACCAAGCAGTGCGAGATGGTCTGGCGCGAGGCCAAGCCGGACTCCGACTTCGCCCGCGTGAAGCCCTACCTGGGCGAGGTGCTGCGGCTGGTGCGCGAGGAAGCGGCGGCCAAGGGCGAGGCCCTGGGGTTGTCGCCCTACGACGCGCTGCTCGACCAGTTCGAGCCCGGCATGCGCGCCGAGCGCGTCACGCAGATCTTCGACGATCTGGCCGGCTTCCTGCCGCACTTCCTCGACGACGTGCTGCGCCACCAGGCGGCCGGCCCCGCGCCCGAGCCCCCGCAGGGCCCGTTCCCGCAGGCGAAGCAGGAGGCGCTGGCGGCGCGGCTGATGCGCACGATGGGGCTGGAAACGGCGCACAGCCGGCTGGACACCTCCTCCCACCCCTTCACGGGCGGGGCGCCGGACGACATCCGCATCACCACGCGCTGGGACGAGCGGGACTTCACGACCGGCGCCATGGCGGTGATCCACGAAACCGGCCACGCGCTGTACGAGCGCGGTTTGCCGGGGGACTGGCGCCGCCAGCCGGTGGGCGAGGCGCGCGGCATGGCCCTGCACGAAAGCCAGGCGCTGCTGGCGGAGATGCAGGTTTCGCGTGGGGAGCACTTCCTGCGCCACGCGGCGCCGGTCATGCGCGAGGCCCTCGGCGGCTCGGGGCCGGCGTGGGAGGCCGACAACCTGCACCGCCTCGCCACGCGCGTGGCGCCGGGCTACATCCGCGTGGACGCCGACGAGGTCACCTATCCCGCCCACGTCATCCTGCGCTACCGCCTGGAGACGGCGCTGATTTCCGGCGACATGCCGCTGGACGAGCTGCCGGGCGCGTGGAACGCCGGAATGCAGGACCTGCTCGGCATCACCCCGCCCGAGGACCGGCTGGGCTGCCTGCAGGACATCCACTGGTTCGACGGCGGCTGGGGCTACTTCCCCACCTACACCCTGGGCGCCATCGCGGCCGCGCAGCTCTACCGCGCCGCCTGCACGGCCGAGCCCGGCATCCCGAGCTACCTGGAACGCGGCGACGTCAGCCCGCTGCTCACCTGGCTGCGCGAGCACGTGCACGGCCTCGGCTCAAGCCTGTCCACCGACGAGATCCTGCGCCGGGCCACGGGCCGCGGCCTGGATGTCGAGGCGTTCAAGGGCCACCTGCGCGAGCGCTACCTCGCGCCCTGAAGCCCGGTAGCGGTGCGGCGCGGCGGGCGCCACACCCACCGCGCGTGGCCGGGCGACGTGTGGCCTCTTTAACGCTTCTTTTAGGTGGTCGGGGCTATACGGGTCGGGTTGGCGACAGCACGGTGCGTGCTGCCCGTGGAGGGGCCGCCCGTGTGTGCGGCCTGCAAAAGGGCGTGCCCGGATGAGCGACTCGACGCCTGCCGAGGACACCACGACGTTTTTTCGCGACCGCCAGGACACCGGCGACACGGTCGCGAAGTGGCAGGAAATGCTGACGGTGCTGGCGCGCGTTTACGAGGCGCCGGCCGCCTTCGTCGTCGAACAACAGCCCCAGGGCTATCAGGTCGCGGCGGCGAGCGGGCAGGAGTCGAACCCCTATCCGGGGGGCACGATCGTGCCGCCGGAGACCAACATCTTCTGCAAATCGGTTATCCGCAGGCAGGCGCCGCTCTACGTTCAGGACGCGCCCGTCGACCCCTTCTGGGACACCAATCCGGAGGTCCACGACGACGGCTTTCGCTCGTATCTGGGCCTGCCCGTGTACCGTCCCGACGGCTCGCCCTTCGGCACGATCTGCGTGATGGATTTCGGCGCCACGGATTACACGACGCCGTTCCAGGATCTGATGGTGCCCTTCCGCGACGCCGTGGAGCGCGACCTGAACCTGCTGGAGCGCACGCGCGAACTGCAGGAAGCCAAGTACGCGGCCGAACGGGCCAACCGGGCGAAGTCCATCTTCCTCGCCAACATGAGCCACGAGCTGCGCACGCCGCTGAACGCGGTCATGGGCTTCTCGGACATGCTGCGCAACCAGCTTGCCGGCGAACTGCCCGAGCGTGCCCGCGGCTACGTCGAGGACATCCACGCCAGCGCCAGCCACCTGCTGGATCTGGTCAACGATGTGCTGGACGTCTCCCGCATCGAGGCGGGCCAGCTGGAACTGCGCGAGGAAAGTTTCTGTCCCGGCAAAGAGGTCGCGGAGGTCCTGCGCCTCACCCGCCAACGCGCCCAGGCCCGCGGCGTGGCGCTCAAGGCGGACACAATGCCGGCGCTGCGCCTGTATGCCGACCGGCGCGCGGTGCGGCAGATCCTCATCAACCTCGTCGCCAACGCCATCTCCGCCAGCCCGGACGGGGGCATCGTGCGCGTCACCGGCGTGCAGACCGGCGACGGCGGGTTCACCTTCACCGTGGCCGACGAGGGTCCGGGCATGAGCGCGGCGCAGCAAAAGCGACTCTTCGCGCCGTTCCAGCGCGACGAGTCCGTGCGGCTGACGCGCGGCCGCGACGAGGGGGCGGGCCTTGGCCTGCCGATCAGCCGGCGGCTGGCCGTGCTGCACCGGGCCGAGATCGAGGTCGACTCCGAGCCCGGCAAGGGAACCGAGATCCGCGTCGCCTTCCCACCCAATCGCGTCCAAACGCCGGAAGCGGCCTCCGCCTGACCCCGCGTTACCCGTTCAGCCAGGCTTCCAGCTCCGCCGGCGGCAGCGGCTTGCTGAGATGGAAGCCCTGGGCCTCGCGGCAGCCGATGTCGCGCAGGAAGGCGTAGGCCCGCGCGGATTCCACACCCTCGCCGACGACGTGAAAGCCCAACCCGCGCGCCAGGTCGGCGATCTTGTGGGTGAGGAAGCGGTCCTGCTCGCTGGAGTCCAGGCTGAGCACGAAGGCCTTGTCGATTTTCACGATGTCGGCGGGAATCTTGGTCAGATAAGCCATGTTGGAATAGCCGCTGCCGAAGTCGTCGATCGCCACCTCGATTCCCAGCTCGCGCACGCGTCGCAGGTTGGCGAGCGTGGTGGCGTTGTCCGGGGAGACGGCGCCCTCGGTGAACTCGAATTCCAGCATGGCCGGATCGACGCCGTGCCGGTCCAACAGCGTTTGGACGCGCTCCAGGAAGTCGGGCTCGGCGAGGTTGCGGGGCGAGACGTTCACCGAAACCTTCATCGCGTGGCCGGCGTCGTGCCAGGCGCGCGCCTGCCGGATCGCGGTTTCCAGCACGAAGGCCGTGAGCGGCTGGATCAGGGCGGTGGTTTCCACCAGCGGCATGAACTCCCCGGGCGACACCCAGCCCAACTCGGGGTGGTGCCAGCGGATCAGCGCCTCGGCGCAGCCGCAGCTGTCCGAGGTGAGGTCCAGGCGCGGCTGGTAGTGCAGGCGCAGCTGGTCCGAGGCTTCCAGCGCCTTGGGCAGATCGGTCAGGATCCGGAACGCGCGCTGGTGCGCGGCGTCGGTGTGCGGATCGTAGTAGGCGAAGGCATCGCTGCGGTTGCGGCTGTCCTGGGCCGCGGTCAGGGCCGCGCGCAGCGCCTCGGCGGGGCTGGTCACGTCCGCCGCGAGGTTGACCAGGCCCACCCCGACGTTCGACCGGATGGGGATGTCCTGCACGACGAGCGGGTCGGCGAACGCCCGGTCGATGGCCTGGGCCACGTCCTGGGGGGCGCGGGCCGCGTCCCGGTTCACCACGAAGGCGAGGCTGAGGACGCTGACGTGGAAGATCCGGGTGTCGCCGTCGAGACAGGCGGCCACGCGGTCGGTGCCGGCGCGGATGAAGTCCTCGGAGAAGGCATGGCCCAGGGCGCGCAGCACGGCGTTGAAGTGATGCGCGTCCGACAGCGTGACCAGCACGAGGGTGCGCGGGCGGGTGTCCGCGCGCATCCGGTCCAGCGCCGCCGAGAGATGGTCCAGAAAGGGGACCCGGTTGGGCAGGCGCGTGACATGGTCGTACTGGCCGATCGCCTCGTGCAGATGGTCCGGATCGGCCCGGGGAAACGCCGCCGCCAGCGCGGAGTCCGCGGCCTGCCGAGACAGGGATCGCCAACCGGATGTCGCCATGACGCGGGGGCCTCGGGGTCATGGTGGGTGCGTGATCGGGGAAACCTATCACCCGAAGGTGAGACGATGCCATTGCGTGTGCGCCCGGCAGCCCTGTCCGGGCACCGCAGGGATTCCCGCGGAAAGCTTGTGCGGGTGAGCACGGTGGACCGGCGCGGCGCTTGCGCTAACCGGCCGTGATGACGGGCTTGAGCATGTGGGCGGCGCGTTGCAGCGTGTCCGTGACTCGTTCGGGGTCGGGAGCGTGGGCGAAGATGAAGCCGAGGTAGCGGTCGCCGTCGGGAAGCGGTCGAACCGGCGTGCCGGGCGCAACGGTGACGCTGATCTCGTCCACGCCGTCGAGCGCGCGCGCTTCGTCCAGGCCGTCCATGCGGGCGAACACCCCGGCCTCCGGCACCGGCAGCATCATCACGCCCACGGGCGCGGCCTCGCGCGCAGGGGGGTCGGGGACGCGGCCCAGGGCGTGGCGCAGGATCAGCGCCTCCAGGCTGAGTCCCGTGCCGAAGCGCAGCACGCGCCCGCACAACCCGCCGATCGAGCGCGGCGCCACTTCCAGCGGCACCGGCCCCTCGTCGGGGGTCAGGCGCAGCTCGGCGTGGATCGGCCCCTCCGCAAGCCCCAGCGCGGCCACCGCCTCTTCCGTGCGCCGGCGCACCGCCGCCTGGGTTTCATCCGGCAGGCGCGAGGGCGTGGTGAAGATCGTCTCCTCGAAGGTGGGGCCTTCCATGGGCTCGGGCTTGTCGAAGAGCGCGAGCACGTGGAGCGTGCCGTTGAGCAGCAGCCCTTCCAGTGCAACCTCGCCGCCGGGCAGATAGGCTTCCGCCACGACCTCGCGGCTCGGGTTCAGGCCCGTGGCCGGATCGGTGTCGGCGGCGATGGCGCGCACGCGCTCCAGCGCCGGGGCGAAGTCGCCGCTGTCCTCCACCTTCAGCACGCCGCGGCTGCCGGCCAGTCCCACGGGCTTGAGCACGGCCGGGTAGTGGTTGATGCGCCGCGCCGCCTCGGCGCCCGTCTCCTCGGGTGAAATCACGCGGTAGGTCGGCTGCGGCACGCCGGCGGCCCAGAGGGCTTCGCGGAAGCGTGCCTTGTGGCTGGCCGCCGCGGCGGCGCCGGGCGGGTTGTGCGGCAGGCCCAGGGCCTGGCTGGCGCGCGCGGCGACGGCCGCCGTGCCCTCGTCCACGCCCACGATGGCGGCCAGCGGCTGCCCGGCGTGGAACGCGGCGATCTGCTCGGCCGCAATCTCGGCATCGCTGAGATCGACGTGCAGCCCGCCGCCCGTGAGCTGGGCGAGCACGGGCGCGCGGTCGGACCCGACCACGACGGGCACGTCCTCGGCCCGCGCGGCCTCCAGGAAGGCCTCGGCGCGGTAGGAGGTGGTGGGAATGAGCAGCAGAACCGGGTTCATGGCCATCCAGCCGGGGACCGCGGCGCGCCGCCGCTACACCTGCGCCAGTTGCTCCTCGGTGGGCTCGGCGCAGCAGTACCAGGGCTCGCTCATCGCCGGCACGCCGCCCGTGTGGTGGGACACCGGCAGCGGCGGCGCGGTGCGCCCGCAGGCCGCGTGCGCCAGCTCCCAGATGCGCTGGAAGACGGCGCGCCGGCCCGCGCCCTCGCGCTCGCCCTGCTGCACGGCGTCGCGCACCTCGGCTTGCAGGGCGTCCGCGCGCGGATCGCCGGCCGACCAGCGGTAGGAGAGCTTCTCGGCGTCGAAGCCGTCCAGGTAGCGGTGGATGTCGTCCAGCTCCAGGATGCGGCTGCCCTGCGGGATGAGCAGGCGGATGGAAAGCTGGATGGGCGCCACGTTCTCGATCAGGTCCAGCTCGGCGAGAAGCTGCAGCAGGTCCAGGTAGCCCTCGGGCGTGGCCCAGGGATGGAAGGGGATGAAGGTGGGCGAGAGCGTCAGCCCCGCCGCGTCGGCCGCGCGCACGGCGGCGATGAAGTCCGCGCGCGTGTGGCCCTTGTCCAGCTTGGCGAGCACCTCGTCGTTCACGGATTCCACGGCCGTGGTGACGAAGAGGCAGCCGGTCGCGCGCAGGCGCGCCAGCTTATCCGCGTGCTGGTGCAGGTGCTCCACCTTGATCGTGGCGTCGTAGGTCACCTCGGGAAATTCTCCGTGGAACGCCTCCACCAGCTTGAGCGCGTGGCCGGGGCCGTTGAAGAAGTCCGGGTCGCCGAAGGTGATGTGCCGCGCGCCGTCGGCGATCTGGCGGCGGCAGTCCTCCAGCACGACCTCGCGCGAGACGATGAAGAAGCGCCCGTTGTAGACCGGCACCACGGGGCAGTGGCGGCACAGGTGCTTGCAGCCGCGCGAGGCTTCGGTGTAGCCGACCGTGACCTGCGAGCCGTCGCCGGGGTCGAGCGTGGCGTAGTTGTCCAGCGAGGGCAGGCCCTCGCGCCGGGGCACCTTGAAGCGGTGCTTGATGAGCGCCACGCCGTCGCCGCCGTCCCAGGGCTCACCGTGGGCGAGGTGGCGGTAGAGGCGCACCAGCTCGCCCTCGACCTCGCCGCCGAGCACGCTCTGCCCGCCCAGGGTTTCTCGCAGATAGGCGTCGTTGACGGGCGCGTAGAGCCCGTAGAAGCACAGGTGCGCGTCGGGATTGATGGCGCGGATCTTCGGAACCGCCGCGGCGGCGATGCGCGTGGCCGTGTGCATCGACAGATGGATGGCGATCAGCCCGGCTTCGGCGAGCGCGGCCTCGTCCAGGCATTCCACGGCCAGATCGGTGCAGGTCACGTCCGCGCCCTCGTCCGCCAGCCAGCGCGCCGGGCTGGCGAGGGCGAAGGGCTGATGGCCCAGCTCGTAGGTGGAGATCAGGCACACGCGCATCCAGCCACTCCCTGCTTGCTGGCGGGGAAGGTGGCACCGCCGCCGCGCGCGAACAAACCCAGGCGGCGTGGGGGTAAGCGACCCCACACGGCACGCGGTGGACGGGCGTGGGTGCGGCTGCTAGGTCACGCGGGCGTGAACCGCGCCACCTTCCTCCGTTTCGGAGTGTGTCATGTCCCTCGACCCGGCCCAGGTCAGCCGCGAGCTGGCGAACAGCCTGCGCCCCGCCGCGGCGCCCATCGCCATCCGCTTCCTGGCCGACGCGCCCGAGGGCGTGCCCGTGTTCGCCGAGGACGACGGCGGCGGTCCGCCCGTGGCGGCCGGGTGCGTGTTCTGGATGCACGCCGGTCAGCGCACCTTCGCGACCAAGCCGGCGGACCACGCCAATTGCAGCGTGGGCAGCTACACGCACGGGCTGGTGTCGCTCGGTGAAGCCGCCGGGCAGGGCGACGTGGCGGCGCTCGTGGACGCCGGCTGGGTGGCGGAGAGCGATCTCGCCCAGGTGCCGGCGATGGCGGAGAAGCCGGGCGCCATCGTCTACGGTCCGCTGGCGGAGTCGCCCGACGTGCCGGACGTCGTCTTCCTCCGCCTCAACGCCAAGGGCGCGATGGTGCTCAAGGACGCGTGGCCGCAGGCGCGCACGGAAGGCAAGCCGCAGTGCCACATCATTCCCATCGCCGCGCGCCACGGCGAGGTGGCGATGTCGCTGGGCTGCATGGTCTCGCGCGTGCGCACGGGCATGGGCAACGACGAAATGACCGCCGCCATCCCCGGCCATCGCCTGGTCGAGGTCGTGGATGCCCTCACCCGCGCCCGCGCCGCCGACGAAGCCGTCGCCGCGTACGCGGCCCAGGACATGACGGCGACCGGCACGGCGCCGGGGAACGCGTGATACCTAATACGAGTGGACATGGAGATAGAATCATAAGAGTGAAGTTTGAACCGCCTCATCTCCGTAGGAAGCTGCGGCATCGGCGGGTTGGTCCTTTCTCCTTTCAGGAGAAAGACAGAATGAGGCCATATACCAAAATCAATAT
>NZ_FNCE01000019.1 GCF_900100655.1 Limimonas halophila | reverse complement strand
CCGGCGTCGGGCCGAGATGAATGGGTCCCTCAAGCCTGGACACCCAACCGCCTTCGGGTCGGCGGGTAAACACAAGGGTGTTTGATTCCGTCAATCAGGCCAATGGACGCCCGAGAAAGTCGGATGGTGGCGGCTGTCTTGGGAACAGTCGCATTCCGCACCGTCACCAGGGCCGAATGCTGGCATCGGCGCCTCCGCGACGAGCCGCCAGCCTGGGACTGGCTGACGCCATCGCGCCGACATTCTGAGCGGCTATAATCACCGGGGTATAACGACGCCCCGGACACGCGGGGCGTGTTCGCCGCACCACCTCGTTTTGCCCTGGTCCGGACTGGCACGTTTCCCGTGATTGACGCCAAAATATCCGGTGCGACGCCGCAGTCCGACTGACAGAAGCGATTGCCAGCTTCAGCTCGCGTGCCAGCGCCGCGCTAACACGCCCGTGTTTACGCCAATCCGAAGCCCGACGGGTGCGTTGGCTTGAAGGACCCATTCATCGCAGCGTTACGCTGGTGTCGAGTGACAGAAGCGATGGACAGCTTCAGCTCGCGCGCCAAAGGCGCGCTAACACGCTGTGTTTCATTGGCAGATGGGGCATTTCATGGACTGGCCGGCGGGCGGTTCGGGGTGGTCCTTGTTTTCGAGCTGCGAGCGCGAATTGAACTTGTGGTAGCTGCGGCACTGTTTTTCGAAGGCGGCGTCGGCGGAGGCGGCGAGGGAGACCTTGAAGACCTCGTTGCCGCCGCCCTGGCCCGTGAGCTTGTCGAGCAGCCCGGGCTTTTTTTCGTTGCGCAGCGCGTCGAGCAGCGCGGATTTGACGTCGCGGTCGTCGCGGCCGACGTAGCGGACCTTGAACTTGCCGTCCTTGGTCTGCTCGCCGAGCGCGAAGGTGCCGGGGCCGCTCTGCTTCATCACGCGGTGGATCTCGTCGCGCGTGAAGGCGTACGGCCCGTCCATGTCCAGGGACGCCATGCGTGCCCCCTTCTTGCATCGCCCCGCCAGGTCGGGCGGGACGCTAGCCCCGCCGAGTTAGCGTGAAGTTAACCTGTCTGGGTCAAACGCCGGTTCTCGCGCGCCGGGCCGGGCGCTGGCATGCTCGCGCGCCGTGCGGGTGATGGAGGCGAGAGCGATGCCGACGTGGTTGGCGGTCACGGCCGGGTTGGCCGTGCTGCTCGCGGGCGGGCAGGCGTTCGTGCACGGATCGACGGGGGTGGCGCGGCAGCTCGGGCTTTCGCCATTGCTGATCGGGCTGACGCTGGTGGGCTTCGGAACCTCGCTGCCGGAACTGGTGACGAGCGTGCAGGCGGCGCGCGTGGGCGCACCCGGCATCGCGGTGGGCAACGTCGTGGGCTCCAACATCGCGAACCTGCTGCTGATCGGCGGGCTGGCGGCGGTGGTGACGCCGATCGCGGTGGCGCGCACGGCGCTGTGGCGGGACGGCGGGGTGATGCTGGCCGCCTCGCTGGCGTGCGCGGGGGTGCTGGCGACCGGCGTGGTAACGCGCTGGATGGGCGCGCTGCTGGTGCTGGCGCTGGTGGCCTACCTGATCGCGGCCTACCGCCACGAGCGCCGCGCAGGGCCGACGGCGGCGCACGACGCGGCGGCGGACCTGCCGGCCGCGCGGGCGATTCCGCACCGGCTGCTGGCCGGCGTGGCACTGGCGGCCTTGGGGCTGGCGGGCGTGGTGGCGGGCGCGGACCTGCTGGTGACGGGCGCGGTCGCGGTGGCGCGCGGCGCGGGGCTGTCGGAGGCGGCGATCGGGCTGACGCTGGTGGCGCTGGGCACCTCGCTGCCCGAGCTGGCGGTGTCCACGATCGCGGCCGCGCGCGGCCACACCGACGTGGCCGTGGGCAACATCCTGGGCAGCAACACCTTCAACCTGCTGGGGATTCTGGGCGTGACCGGCGCCATCGCGCCCATCGCCGTGCCGGCGAGCGTGGCGCGGCTGGACGTCTGGCTGATGCTGGGCGTGAGCGCGCTCTTCCTGGCGCTGGCGGCGAGCCGGGCCGGCGTGGCGCGGTGGGAGGGCGCGCTGCTCTTGCTGGCCTACGGCGGCTATCTGGGCGTGCTGATCGGGGTGCGGGGATAACCCAGGGCCGCGGCGCGCACGCCGCAGAGGCGCGCGCGGGCGCGGTCGAGCGCGGCTTTCTGGTCCGCGCCCTGCCCGTTGGCGAGGGCGGCGCGCGCGGCGGCGACGGCGGCCACGGCATCGCGGGCGAGGCGGTCGAGCCAGCGCGCGCGGCCGGCATCCAGCGCCGCGTTCAGCCCGGCGGCCCCGCCCAGGCGCAGCGCCACGCGCGCGTCCTCGGGCAGCACGCCGTCGACGTGGTTTTCCAGTTCGTGGCGGGGGTTTTCCAGGCCATCGCGAGCGTGGCGGTCGTCGCGCGTCATCATGGCGCGAGGGCAACATCGTCGAACCGCGAGAATCAAGGATAAAATTCCTAAAGGACAGGGCGCCTAGACATGCGTGGGTTTGCAGCGTGTGGTGGCAGCGCGCGAGCGTCCCGATGACCGAACACGCAGGGCAGTGGCAAGCCGATGGCCGTCCAAACGGGTCGCGCTCGAAAACAGCGCCGTCGAACCACGGATGCCGGGCGGATGCTTTGGCGCCACGTGCGTCGCCGCCAAGTGGATGGCGTCAAGTTCAGGCGTGAACAGCCCATCGGCCCGTACGTTGTCGATTTCGTGTGCCATGCATATCGGCTCGTCATTGAGGTGGACGGCGGGCAGCACGCCGCGAAGCGCGAAGCCGATGCGCATCGCACTCGGTATCTCGAAGCCTGCGGCTTCACCGTGCTGCGCTTCTGGAACAACGAGGTGCTCGAAGACCCGGCGGCTGTTGTCGCGACAATCCGGCGACACATGATCACGAGCTGAGCCTTGAGCCGGACATTTCGCAAGCTGCGGGCACGGCCCCTCCCTGTCCCTCCCCGGCGGGGAGGGAACCAACCCGCAACGCCGCGTGGGAAAACAGCGAACCGCGGCATGGAAACGAACGGGTCGGGGACGGCTCACCCAATCGTGCCTCGACATCATCGAAACGCCGGCCGTCACCCAGCGCAGCTCGGTCGTCCGATCAGGTGAAAAGGCTGTCGTTCTGGCGCGTCCGGGTCCCCTCCCCTGAGGGGGAGGGACAGGGAGGGGCAATGCTGGCGTTGGCAGGGCCCCTCACTGCGATGCCCAGACGATGCGGGCCATCCAGGCCAACTCCTCGGGGGCGAGCACGCGGTCGTCGTGATCGCGGTTGATGGAGACCAGTTCGACGCGGCGGGCGCTGCGGCGGTTCAGCTCCTTCGCCATGACCTCGCCCTCGACCGTCTTGGCGACGACGCGGTCGTGGCGGCGGATGTCCTGGTTGGGCGCGACCACGATCACCGTGCCGTCGCGGTAGGCGGGGGCCATGGAATCGCCCGTGATCTCCAGCGCGTAGGCGTTGGGGTCGCCGATCGCGGGGAAGAGCACCTCGTCCCAGCCGGTGCCCACCGGCATCCCGGCGTCGTCGAAATACCCCGATTCGCCGGCCTGCGCGTAGCCGATCACGGGGATGCGCTGGCCCAGGGCCTGGGCGTTCCCCTCCCCCATGAGCGCGACGAACTCCGCCATCGAGACGCCCGTGGCGTTGAGCACCTTGGCCAGCGACTCGGTGCTCGGCCAGCGCGGCGTGCCGTCGCCCGTGAGGCGCTTGGAGCGGTTGAACGCCGTGGCGTCCAACCCGGCCTTGCGGGCCAGCCCGCTGGTGGAGAGGCCGCTGCGCTCGGCGAGCGTGTCGAGCGCGCGCCAGATGTCGCGGTGGCGGATCATGGGAAAAGAATCGGATACACGGCCGGCCAAAGCATCAGGAATGTATACCTAATTCTGCGCTTGACCGCGGACCACAATCCGCTACCTTTGGGCGTGCAGAACATACCACGAACATCTTCCCGAAAAGCTGTGTTTGAGGAGGCCCCGCATGACGCAGGCTGCGCCCATGGAGCAGCCGGCGGCGGACGCGCTCGCCGGCGAGCCGTTCACCGACGCCGAGGAAGCCTGGTTCTGGTTCGTCCGGGCGCGCACGGCCCAGCAGGAGGGCGCGCGCCTGGCCGGCGGCATGAGCGACACGCCCCGGCCCTGCGAGCCGCTGGACGTGATGGCGGTGGTGGACCGGCTGTACCGCCGCCGCACGCTCTCGCACGAACACCTGCGGGTGCTGGCCCGCTACGGCCAGGAACTGGCGCGCCCCGACGCGGACGTGCCGCGCCAGCGCCGCGCCGCGACGCTGTGGCGGGAGGCGCTGGACATCCTGGCCCCGGCCCTGCGCGCCAAGGGCATCGTGGCGTGATGGCCGCCGCGGCCGGGGGTCCCGCCGCGGCGACGCCGCCCGCCCTCGTGATCTTCGCCGGGCGCGCCGAGCTGGGGTGGCTGCGCGTGCTCAAGCCGGGCTTCCGCCACTGCTTCGCCGCCGTGCACGACGGCCACGGCTGGATTCTCTACGACCCGCTCTCCCACGCCACGGACATCCGCGCCCTGCCGCCCGCCACCGCTGAGGACCTCGCCGCGTGGTTCCGCGCGCGCGGCCACACCGTGGTGGCCGTGCCCCGGCGCCGGGTGCGCCGCCGGCCCGCGCCCTGGGGGCCGTTTACGTGCGTCGAGGCGCTGAAACGCCTGCTCGGCATCCGCGCGCGGCGGGTGTGGACCCCGTGGCAGCTCTACCGCCATCTTCGGACGCCAGGCGGATATGCGGAACGTTGTCCTTGACACGAGAACAGAACGTGAATATACAGGCCGGGAAATCGCCACAAGCCTATCCAGCGGCCACCGCCACCCGGCGGTGGCCGTTTTCGATTCACGCAAAAAGGACGGCGCGCATGGGATTCCTGACACCGAGCCCCGCGCCGCCGCCCCGGGAGCCGGTGGTCGTCACCTCCGGCGGGCGGCAGTCGCAGCCCTCCAACGGCCAGCCGGACGACGGCGGCACCAGCACCAACGGCACCAACGGCAACGGTGGCGGCAGCAGCCCGCCGCCGGCCGCCGATCCGCCGCCGCCCGAGGACCGTTCCAACGATGACAACAACGCGAACGGCGGCAACGACGGCGGGTCCGGCACCCCCGTGCCCGGCACGGCGGCCGCCCGCGACGGCGACATCGACCGCAGCGCCGCGCGCCGACGCGACACCGGCCGCCCCTCGCTGGGCCTCGGCGGCAACGGCGGTACCGCCGACGCCGGCGGCGGCTCCCGGGGGAGCGGCAACACCAGCACCGGCGGTTCCGGCGGTTCCCGCTCGGGGGGCGGCCGGAACGACCGCTCCCGCGCCGGGTCCGGCGCCGGCGGCGGCACGTCGGATGGAACCGGCCGCTCCAGCGGCGGCGACGGCCAGCAATCGCGCGGCGAGGGGTCCGGCCAGTCCCGCAGCGAGCGGAACGACCGCCTGGGCACCAGCCTGCCGCCGGGCCGGCGCAACACCGGCATCCGCGAAACCGTCGTCACCGGCACCACCGGAATCCTCGCCGAGCGCTTCGACGGCCCGACGCGCAAGAACCTCCTGGGGGTGTAAGCCGTGAGCGAGCTCGATCCGCAAACCGTCCTGACCCGCTTCCAGCGCGCCAAGGAGCGCCGCGGCGCCTGGGAATCGCACTGGCAGGACTGCGTCGACCACACCCTGCCGCAGCGCGCGGCGGGCGTGGGCATGGCCGAGCCGGGCGGCCAGCGCCACGAGCGCCTGTTCGACGCCACGGCCGGCGACGCCGCCGAGCAGCTCGCCGCCAGCCTGCTGGCGGAGCTGACGCCACCGTGGTCGCGCTGGTTCGGGCTCACGCCCGGCGCGGCGCTGGACGCGGCCGACCGCGAGGCGCTCACCCCGCGCCTCGCCACGGCGGAGACGGTGGTGCAGGGCCACCTCGACCGCTCCAACCTCGCGACCGAGCTGCACCAGTGCTACCTGGACCTCGTCACCGTGGGCACCGCCTGCCTGCTGTTCGAGGAGGCGCCGGTGGGCGCGCGCAGCGCGTTCCGCTTCACCGCCGTGCCAATGCGCGAGGCGGTGCTGGACGAGGGCCCGCACGGCCAGCTCGACGTCGTCTTCCGCGCCACCAGCATGACGCCGGACCAGCTCGCCGCCCGCTACGGCGCGGACGCGCTGCCGCCGACGCTGGCGGAGGCCGCCGAGGGCCGCGGCGACGACACGCGCCACAGCGTCGTCGAGGCGGTGATCCCTGACGGCCACGCCTACAGCTACATGGCCGTGCTCGACCGCGCGATGGACGGCGGCGAGCCGATCCAGCTCGCCTCGGGGCGCTTCGCGCAATCGCCCTTCATCGCCTTCCGCTGGATGAAGGCGCCGGGCGAGACCTACGGCCGCTCGCCGGTGATGCGGGCGCTGCCCGACATCAAGACCGCCAACAAGGTCGTGGAGCTGACGCTCAAGAACGCCTCCATCGCCGTCAGCGGCATCTGGCAGGCGGACGACGACGGCGTGCTCAACCCCGCCTCGATCCAGCTCGCGCCCGGGACGATCATCCCCAAGGCGATGGGCTCCAACGGCCTCCAGCCCTTGCAAACGCCGGGCAGCTTCGACGTCTCCGACCTCGTGCTCAGCGACCTGCGCCAGCGCATCCGCTCGGCGATGCTGGTGGACCAGCTGGGCGCGGGCAGCCGCACGGACGTGACGGCGACCGAGGTGCTGGAGCGCTCGGCGGAAGTGACGCGCGTGCTCGGCGCCACCTACGGCCGCCTGCAGGCGGAGCTGCTGACCCCACTGATCCAGCGGGCGCTGGCCGTCCTGGCGCGGCGCGGGGAGGTCGAGCCGTTCAGCCTCGACGGCCGCTTCGTCGAGCTGCAGCACCGCTCGCCCCTGGCGCAGGTGCAGGCGCGCAAGGACGTCGCCAACACCGTCGCCTGGATCGAGCGCGTGGCGCAGGTCGGCCAGGCCGGGCTGGACGCCGTCGACATCCCCGAAACCGCGCGCTGGCTGGGGCGCACGCTGGGCGTGCCCGATGAGCTGATGCGCTCGGATGCCGCGATCACTGAGCGGCGCGTCCAGCGCCAGCAGCAGGCCGAAGCCGACGCCCCGCGCGAGCGCCCGGCCGCGTCCGAGGCGGCGCAAGGGACCGCGACCTCGCCCACGGGGCGCGTGGCCGATGGCTGACGAGGCCCCCGACCGCGTGCGCATCGAGCGCGCCTTCGCCCGCTGCTTCGCCGGGCCCGAGGGCGCGATGGCGCTGGCGCACCTGCGGCGCCTGACGCTCGAGCGCGCGCTCGGCCCCGAAGCGGACGATGCCGCCCTGCGCCACCTGGAAGGCCAGCGTCAGCTCGTCACCCGGATCGCCGCGCTCGTCGAGCGCGGCAGCACCCACCCCTGAGCGACAGGGAACCACACCATCATGGACCAGAACCTTCTCAAGCAGATGCTCGGCCGCCGGGGTGAGCGCGGCGGTCAGCGCGCGCGCCGCGCGGATAACGGGTCGGGCGACCAGCGCCTCGACGCCGTGGTTCAGGCCGTGCGCGAGATTCAGCAGCAGCTCGCCGGCCTGGGCGCGGCGCCCGACGCCATGCCCGACGTCGCCCGCCGGCCCGGCGAGGACGGCATGGATCCCGCCATGAATGGCGGGATGAATCGCGGCCGCATCCCGAGCCGGCCCGAGGACTACCCCATCGAGCCGCCGCACCCCATGGTGCAGCCGGACCCCGAGGTGAACCGCGCCCTGCACGGCGAGGGCTTCACCGACCGGCAGGCCCAGCTCGTCTACGACCTGGCTGCCGAGCGCATGCTGCCCGCCATCGAGGGCATGGCCCGCGAGTTCGAGGCCGACCGCCAGCAGGAGCGCCTGATCGAGCAGTTCGGCGGCGAGGACGCCTGGCGCGAGGTCGCCGACCAGCTCGCCACCTGGGGCCGCTCCCACCTGCCGCGCGAGGTCTTCGAGGCGCTGTCCACGACCTTCGAGGGCGTGATGACGATGCACCGCATGATGACCAGCGGCGAGCCCGGCATGACCCGCCAGGGCGGCGACGGCGCCCAGGGCGAGAGCGAGGACGAGCTGCGCCGCCTCATGGCCGACCCGCGCTACTGGCGCGACCGCGACCCGGCCACGGTCAAGCGCGTCCAGCAGGGCTTCCAGCGCCTCTTCCCGCAGCAGGGCTGACCGCCGCCATGCGGGCAACCGCCTACGTTCACATCAACCAGCACCGCATCCGCCGCAACCACCGCGAGGGCACGCGCGAGCCCGTGATCACGGTCAAGCGCGGCCGCGCCAACCACTACGGCCACGAGGTCGTCATCCACGACCGCGACGGCAACGAGGCCGCGCGCGTGGTCTACCGTCCGGATGCGCCGCTTCGCTGCGGCGCCCGCGTGTGGATCGAGACCGCCAACCCGGTCGCCGTCACCTGATTCCCGAGAACAACCCGGACGGATGCTGAGGCGCGGGGCGTCCCGACGGACCCCCGCCGCGCCGCCGCGGCGGTGGCCGCGCGGCCATCGCATCCGTCCGGGTTCCCGACCCCCAAGCGAGAGAGCGAGCGAGCCATGTCGCAATCCATCGACAAGGCATTCATCAAGCACTTCCAGTCGGAGGTGCACCAGGCCTACCAGCGCCAGGGCTCCAAGCTGCGCGCCACGGTGCGCAGCAAGTCCAACATCCAGGGCGCCACCACCGTCTTCCAGAAGGTCGGCCAGGGCGCGGCGACCACGAAGACGCGCCACGATCCGGTCGCGCCCATGACGCTCGACCACAGCAACGTCGAGTGCACCCTCACCGACTATTACGCCGGCGACTGGATCGACAAGCTGGACGAGCTGAAGGTCAACATCGACGAGCGCATGGTGGTCGCCAACGCGGGCGCCTACGCGCTGGGCCGCAAGACCGATCAGCTCATCATCAACGCCCTCGACAGCGCCAGCAGCAACGCCACCGTCGGCGGCTCTACGGGCGGGCTGACCAAGGACAAGGTGCTGGCCGCCTTCGAGCGCCTCGGCGCCAACGACGTTCCCGACGACGGCGAGCGCTACGCCGTCATCGGTTGGAAGCAGTGGTCCGACCTGCTCGCCATCCCCGAGTTCGCCAACGCCGACTACGTCGGCCAGGAGGACCTGCCGTGGAAGGGCACCCAGGCCAAGCGCTGGCTGGGCGCGCTGTGGATCCCGCACTCGGGCCTGAGCCTGGACGGCAGCGGCAACCGCATCTGCCACTGGTACCACAAGTCCGCCGTGGGCCACGCCGCCGGCGCCGAGGTGCAGACCGACATCACCTGGCACGGCGACCGCGCCGCGCACTTCGTCAACAACATGATGTCCCAGGGCGCCTGCCTGATCGACGAGAAGGGCATGGCCACGATGCTGGCCGCGGAGTGACGCCATGGCCTTCCGCGCGCGCAACTTGAGCGTGCTCGCCTACGCCAACGGCTTCACGCTCTGGCACTACATCACCGAGGACACGGGCGCCGCCGCCACGGCCGACGGCTACTTCGACGCCGCCTGCGAGATGCTGCGCGTGGGCGACGTCCTGGTCGCCAACCTGGACGCCGACGGGGACGCGGACACCGCGCTGCTCGCCGTGCGCACGAGCGGCGAGGAGGGCGTGCGCGTGCGCGACCTGACGGCAGGCACTCAACCCACCGACGGGTGATACATCCAATGGATGAATCGCCTTCGCGCCGGAATCGCGTAACCTGAGTCCAGGGGATACGGGCCGCGCGGCGACCCCCATCCGCCGGCCCGGCCTCTCCGTCCCCTGTGCGATCGCCGGCCCGCGGCGCTGTTCGTCACGCCGCGTGTCGCGACCGTCACCCGTGAGCCAAGGGGTACCCCCCGTGCCCCGTCCGTCCCCGGCTCGCTGGGCCGCCGAGGTCACCTCGGCGGCCCTCTTTTCTGCGCCCACGCCCCGCAGCCGTCCCGGTTTTTCTTTTTCAGGCCGTCCCACAGCCGCGGGTCCCGTCCGGGTTTTTCGGGCCGCCCCACAGCCGCGGACCCCGTCCCGGTATCCCGCCACCAACCTCGGAGCCCCCGCCAATGGCCGAGTCCGCCGCCGCCATCTGCACGCGCGCGCTCGTCATGCTGGGCGCGCGCCCCATCGCCAGCCTCGACGAGGCGGGCATGGAAGCCCGCGTCTGCCGCGAGCTCTACCCCGGCGTGCGCGACGCCGTGCTGTCGTCGCACCCGTGGAGCTTCGCCACCCGCCAGACGCGCCTGCCGCGCCTGGCCGAGCCGCCCGTCGCCGACTTCGCCCACGCCTTCCAGCTCCCCGCCGACTTCCTGCGCGCGCTCGCCGCCGGGCGCGACGGCCGCGGGGAGGGCGCGCGCTACCGCATCGTCGGGCGCACGCTGCACGCCGACGCCGAGGCCGTGATCCTCACCCACGTCTTCCGGCCGCGCGAAAGCGAGATCCCGCCCTTCGTCACCCAGGCGCTGGTCGCCCGCCTCGCCGCCGAGCTGGCGCTGCCGATCACGGAAAGCACCTCGCGCGCCGAGATGCTGGCCGAGCGCGCCGACCGCGAGGTGACGCGCGCCCAGCGCGTCGAGGCGCAGCAGGGCGTGCCACCCAGCCTGGAAACCTTCCCGCTCACCGCCGTCCGGGGCTGATCGGGATTCAAAGGTCGCAATCCACATCCCCACCCCTCTCGATCTCCCCCTCCCCTTCAGTGAAGGGGAGGGGGAGACGCGGTGCGGGGATACCCGCACCGCAGAGAGGGCGGGGTTGCATAAGGGGCCTCATACACGTGACCCGCCAGTACACCGCCAAGACCAACTTCACCGCCGGCGAAGTGACCCCGCAGCTGCTCGGCCGCGGCGACCTGCGCGCCTGGGAGAACGGGGCCACCGAGCTGACCAACGTGGTCCTGCATCCCACGGGCGGCGTCTCGCGCCGGGCCGGGCTGCACTTCCTGGCGGAGATGCCGGGGCCGGCGCGCCTGCTCAGCTTCGAGTTCAACACCCAGCAGATCTACCTGCTGGTGCTCAGCGACTTCCGCCTCGACGTCTACCAGGACGGCGAGCTGATCGCGGGCGACATCCAGGCGCCGTGGTGGCGCAGCATCCTCTTCGAGCTGACCTGGGTGCAAAGCGCCGACACCCTCTTCGTCGCCCACCCGGAGATGCGCACCCAGCTGGTCACGCGCACCGGCGCGGGCGCGTGGTCCATCGACCCCATGGAATTCTCCAACGACGGCTTCCACCAGCAGATCCCGCACCACAAGTTCGCCGACCGCGCGGTGACGCTGGAGCCCTCCGGCACCGACGGCACGATCACGGTCACCGCCTCCGCGCCGCTGTTCGAAAGCGACCATGTCGGCGTCGCCTTCCGCATGCGCGGCGGCGAGTTCCGCCCGCAGACGATCACCTCGGCCACCGAGGTCGAGGCCGACGTCACCATCCCGCTGGACAGCGCCGACGGCACGCGCGACTGGACGGAGGCCGCGTTCTCCAACGTGCGCGGCTGGCCGGGGGTGGTCGGCTTCCACCAGAACCGCCTGGTGCTCGGCGGCTCGCGCGACCTGCCCAACCACATCTGGCTGTCGCAGACCTCGGACATCTTCAACTTCGACCTCGACGAGGGCCTGCCCGACGAGGCCATCCACTTCTCGCTGCTGTCGGATCAGGTGAACGCGATCCGCGGCCTGCTCTCCATGGCGGAGCTGCAGATCTTCACCAGCGGCGGCGAGTGGGTGGTCACGGGCGACCCCCTCACCCCAGAATCCGCCCAGGTGCGCCGCCAGACCGAGGTGGGCTCGCGCGGCGACCGCTTCGTCCCGCCGCGGCGCGTGGACGGCGCCAGCGTCTTCGTGTCCTGGACCGGCGACAGCCTGCGCGAGTTCGTCGTCACCGAGGCGGGACGCGGCTTCGAGACCAACGACCTGACGCTGCTCGCCGACCACATGGTCACGGACGTGATCGACATCGCCTTCGACGAGTCCAACCGCCTGCTCTACGCGGTTCTCGGCGACGGCACCTGGGCCACGCTCACGCAGTTCCGCGACGAGCGCGTCACCGCCTGGACCCGGCACGAGACGCAGGGGACCGTGAAGGCCGTCGCCGTCGTGCGCGACTTCGTCTACATGCTGGTCGAGCGCGGTCTCACCCACCTGCTGGAGGTCTTCGAGGCGGGGCTGAACACGGATTCCGCCCTCACCGGCGAGCGCGACACGCCCACCGACACCTGGACGGGCCTGGATCATCTCGAAGGCGAAACGGTCGCCGTGGTCGCCGACGGCCACGTGCGCGCCCGCCAGACGGTCGAGGACGGACAGATCGTGCTCGACGAAGCGGTGGCTGAGATCGAGGCGGGCCTGCCCTACACCCACGTCGTCGCGCCCATGCCGCCGCTGGCGCGCTCGGCGCTGGGCACCGGCTACACCGTGCGCGTGCGCCTGATCGAGGCCGCCTTCCGCCTGCGCGACACCGCGGAGCTGCGCGTCGACACCGGCGCCGGGCCCGAACCCGTCCCCTTCCACGCCTACGACGACAACCTGCTCAACATGCCCGTCACCCCCGTAACGGGCGATCAGCACGTGCGCGCGCTGGGCTGGCAGGACAACGGCACGAAGCCGCTCTGGCGCATCGTTGGCGACGCGCCCGTGCCCTTCACCCTGCTCAGCGCCACCACCGAAACGAAGGTGAACGACTGATGGCCGGTCTCCAATCCGCCGTACCCACGATCATCAGCGAGGGCGCCGACCTCATCTCCCAGAGCCAGGCCACGGGCCAGCAGCGTCCCGTGGTGGTCCAGCCGCCCCCGATCGACGAAGACCCCCGTGTCGAGGACATCCTCAACGAAGCCGAGCGCCGCGAGGAAAGCACCCTGCTGGAGCGCGAGCGCCGCCAGGCCCAGCGCCGGGAAGAGCTGGAAGCCGAACAGGCGCGCGCCCGCGTGCGCTCGGCCGCCAACAACACCGCCGGCAGCGGCACCGCCGAGGCCATCCGCGACGACAACCGCCAGGACGCCGAACGGGAGCAGACCTTCGACAACCGCGAAACCCAGCAGCAGCTCGACCGGATCGACGCCGACCGCCGCCGCAACCTCCTCGACGTCGCCCGCGAACGCCGCCGCGCCTCCATCGGCCTGCAACGCCAGTTGCAAGCCCGGTAATTCGTAGCAGCGGAATCTCGCCAGGGTCCTTTCTCCTTCAGGAGAAAGACGGAATGAGGCCATGCGTCCCGCTCTCTGATCCCCCGGATAGTCCCCGTCAAAACGCGGACCCACCCGACAACGGACCCGAACCATGCTCACGGTCGAGGACACCCGGCCGTTCGTCCAGTACGTGGCGGACGGCAGCCAAACCGACTTCACCTTTCCCTTCGCCATCACGGACGCCGCCGACCTCGTGGTCACCTTCGACGACGGCGCCCCGCCCACCAGCCACACCGTCTCCGGCGTGGGGCAGTCCGACGGCGGCACCGTCACCTTCGACAGCGCGCCCGCGGCCGACACGCGCATCACCATCCACCGCGCGGTGACGATCGCACGCACCACCGACTTCGTCGCCGGCGGCGCCTTCCGCGCCAGCGCCATCAACGCCGAGCTGGACCGCCTGACGATGATGCTCCAGGACCTCGGCGTGCGCGCCGACACGGCCGTGCGCCGCGCGCCCTTCGACGTCGACGGGCCCGACCTCGTGCTTCCCGACACGGCGGCCCGCGCGTCCAGCGTGCTCGCCTTCGACGCCAACGGCGCCGTCACCGCGCTGCCGGACCTCAAGCAGCGCGCGGAAACGGCCATCGCCAAGGCGGACGAAGCCGAGCAGTCGGCCACGGACGCCGCCAACAGCGCCGACGCGGCGGCCACGTCCGCCAGCAACGCCCAGAGCAGCGCGGACAGCGCCAGCACCTCGGCATCCAACGCCGACACCGACGCCGCCAACGCGGCCGATTCCGCCAGCGCCGCCGACACCAGCGCCACGAACGCCGCGCAATCCGCCACGGATGCGGCGGACAGCGCGAGCACGGCCCACGCCTGGGCGGAGGAAGCCGAGGATGTCGAGGTCGCCAGCGGCGAGTTCTCCGCCCACCACTGGGCCAAGAAGGCGGCGGCGGAGCTGCCAAGTGAACGCACACGCGCCGACCTCGCCATCCAGCGCACGCGCTGGGGGCTGGCCGTGCCCTCGGTGGCGGCGGTCCCCGCCTTCGCGCTCGACTTCCCCAACGAGCTGGGCCTGGACCACCTCTCGGTCACGCGCGCCAGCGAGGGCACCTACCGCGCCCCGGACGGCGCCATCCGCACGGCCGGCGCGGACACCCTGCGCCTGGACCACGACCCGGCCACCGGGGCGCCCCTGGGCGCGCTGGTGGAGCCGGAGCGCACCAACCTGCTGCACGACAGCTTCAATCCCGCCGACCAGACGCGCACGCTCGCCGCCGGCACCTACACCGTCTCGCTGGTCGGCAGCGGCAGCGTCGACCTCTCCGGCGGCGCCACGGGCACGGTGAGCGAGGGCGCGCCCCTCACCTTCACGCTGGACGCCCAGGCGGACGTCACCTTCGCCGTCAGCGGCGCGGTCACGGCCTTTCAGTGCGAGGCCGGAACGCTTCCCACGAGCCTGATCGCCACGCCCTCGGGCGGCACGGCCACGCGCGCGGCCGACGACGTCCACGTCACCAACCTGGGCTGGCTCAACGGCGACGGCGGATCGGTGGTGGTGCAGGCGCACCTGCCGCGCGTCTCCACGAGCGACGCCCAGCGCCTGCTGACGCTGGAGAACGACGAGCCCGACCGCCACAACCTCTTCTGGAACGGCGCCAACACGCGCGCGCTGCTGTTCGCCAAGGCGGGCGGCACCAGCCAGAGCATCGTCTCGGGCCTGATCGACGGCTGGGCGGACGGGGAAACGCACACGCTCGGCTTCACCTTCGGCACCGGCGACCGCCGCCTTTTCGCCGACGGCAGCAAGGAAGCGGCGGACACGATCGCCGCCCCCGCCACGCCCACGCTGATGCGCCTGGGCAGCTTCCACGCGGGCGGCTACTGGACCGGGCAGATCACGCGCATCGCCGTCTACAACCGCGTCCTCAGCGACGCGCAGATGACCGCGCTCACAGGATGAGGAGTGACGATGCATGCAGCATGCATCCAACGCGGAACCGCCGGACGGCGACGATCCCCAAGCGGACACGCCGGCGGCGATCGCCACCGCGCGGTCGGACGTGGCGACGGCGCTGCCGGGGCTGATCCGCCACGCGCTCGCCACCTACACGGCGGCGGCCACGGTGGAACCGGCGGAACAGCCCAAGGAACAGACGGCCCAGCAGCAGGCGGCGAAAACCGCGCTCACGCATCTGGAAACCTTGCTGCGCCTCGCGCGCAATCTGGCGCCGCCGGCAACCGAGCCCAGCGACGCGCCCGGCGAAGCGGACACGGACGCGGCGGCGGAACCGGCCGATCCGGCGGGGATGCTGCGGGCGGCGCGGGCGGCGGTGCATCGCCTGCGGGCGTGAGCGTCCCCGGCTTTCCGGAGTTCGTCTGGCTCTGGTACCGCCAGCAGGGCGCGAGCACGCCGCGCCTGCACCTGCGCATCGCCGACTGGCTGGCCGAGCGCTGGCGCCGCGGCGAGCGCGAGCTGCTGCTGATGGCGTTCCGCAGCGCCGGCAAGTCCACGATCCTGGGCCTCTTCGCGGCGTGGCTGCTCGGCCGCGACCCCGACCGGCGCATCCTCGTCCTGGCGGCGGACCAGGCGCTCGCGGTGAAGATGGTGCGCAACGTCAAGGCGATCGTGGAGCAGCACGCCTTCCTGGCGGCGCTGCGGCCCGAGCGCGCGCGCCAGTGGGCGAGCGACCGCTTCACCGTCGCCCGCCCCTCGGAGCTGCGCGATCCCTCGGTGCTCGGCCAGGGCGCGACCGGCAACATCACGGGCTGCCGCGCCGACGTCGTCATCGGCGACGACGTGGAGGTGCCCAACACCGCCGACACGGGCGAAAAGCGCGCCGAGCTGCGGCGCCGCCTGGCGGAGCTGGACTACGTGCTCACGCCGGGCGGGGTGCAGCTCTACGCCGGCACGCCGCACACCTACTACACCATCTACGCGCGCGAGCCGCGGCCGGAGGTGGGCGAGCACGAACCCTTCCTCGCGGGTTTCGCGCGCCTGGAGATCCCGCTGCTGGACGAGGAAGGCCGCTCGGCGTGGCCGGAGCGCTACCCGCCCGAGCAGATCGCCGCCATGCGCCGGCGCTCGGGGCCGAACAAGTTCGCCAGCCAGATGCAGCTCCAGCCGGTGAACGTGGCGGAGAGCCGCCTCGATCCCGACCGCCTCGTGCCCTACGAGGCCGAGCTGGCCTACCAGGAGGGCAACCAGCAGGCCGTGCTCTCGCTCATGGGCCGGCGGCTGGTCTCGGCGAGCTGCTGGTGGGACCCCGCCTACGGCGCGCCCACGGGCGGGGATTCCAGCGTCATCGCCGCCGTCTTCGTCGACGACGCGGGGCGCTACCACCTGCACCGCATCGCCTACCTGACCCACGACCCGGCGCGCGCGGCGGAGGTGGACGAGGCCACCCAGCTCTGCCGGCAGGCGGCGGCCTTCGCGCGCGACCTCTACCTGCCGTCGATCGCGCTGGAGACCAACGGCGTCGGCCGCTTCCTGCCGGGGCTGCTGCGGCGCGAGCTGGCGCGCATGGGCGTGCCCTGCGCCGTCACCGAGATCGCCAGCCGCCGCCCCAAGGCCACGCGCATCCTGGAAGCCTTCGACGCACCGCTCGCGGCGGGCGTGCTCTACGCCCACGCCAGCGTCCGCGACACGCCCTTCGTGCGCGAGATGCGCGAATGGCGGCCCGAAGCCTCGGGCCAGCGCGACGACGGCCTGGATGCGGTGGCCGGCGCGCTCGCCAGCGAACCCGTGCGCCTGCCGCGCCACCCGCCCGTGGGCCGCCGGTCGTGGCCCGGCCACGGCGGCGCCGTCCACGGCCGCTTCAGCGTGTGAGCGGAGCAGCGACGCAGCTCCCCCACACGTCATTGCCCGCTCGCTGGCCTTCGGCCAGCGACTGCGTGTTCAACCGGGCAATCCCGCCCATCCATGCCACCGGACCCCGTTCCGGTTACCCGTTCTGGTTACCCGATCCGGTGGTCGCCAACCCCCGAGATCGCGGGGAACCTGCACCGGGCGCCCCCATCACCCCCACCCGATCGCCTTGCGGCGATCGACCTCCCCCTCTTCCTGAATGGAAGAGGGGGAGGTGGTTCACGGCGCGGCCAGACGCCCCCTTCAGCGGTCCCGGCCACCCGATCGAGGGAACCGGGAGCGCCCCGGCGGATCACCTCCCCCTCTTCGGCGAAGAGGGGGAGGTCGGATGGCGCCAGCCATCCGGGTGGGGGTGATGTCCGTGTCCGACACCCCCAGCAACTTCCCGCCAAGAAAGCCCCCCGTGCCGCCACGGCACGGGGGGCTTTTTCGTTCCACGCCTGCAACGACAAAGGAGGACAGCCACGATGACAGCCGCGGCCATCCACGACCCACTCGTTCCCGTGCCGCAGCCGCGCCGCCTGCTGCGCGGCCTGCGCATCGCCCGCCTGCTGGATCGCCTGACAACGCGGAGGTGGACATGACCGCCGCCCCCGAGCTGAGCGAACGCGTCGCCGGGCGGCTCTACGCCCACGGCGACCACGCCGTGCGCACGCTGGAGGCGGTCGCCGCCGCCGAGGCCAACCGCGTGCGCCGCACCCGCGAGCTGCCCGAGGCCGACCCGCCGCCGACCGGCGACCGCCTCGCCGCGATGTGCCGGCGCATCGCCCGGCGCGCGCTCGCCACCCGGCGGGCGGACGGGATCGACGGCGCCACCGCCTACCACGAGGCGGGCGAAAGCCCGGCCTGGGCGCGCGCCGAGCGTCCGGTGGCCCAGGTGGGGGAGATGCTGTTCTACGATCCGGCCGGGTCGGCGGGCGGCGAAACCGGATCGCAGCACTCTTGATTGCCCCGTCGCGCCCGGGTATCAGGGCGCCGGTCGCCCGCCGCGCGAGGGGAGTCATGGATCTGTACAGCGCCCTGGGGCCGCTGCTCCGCCACCTGGAGCCCGAACGCGCGCACGCCCTGACGCTGCGCGCGCTGCGCTGGGGCCTGGCGCCGGCCCACGCGCCGACAACCGACCCCATTCTGCGCCAGCACATCTGGGGCATCGATTTTTCGAACCCCATCGGGCTCGCCGCCGGGTTCGACAAGAACGCCGAGGCGGTGGACGGGCTGTTCCAGCAGGGCTTCGGCTTCGTCGAGGTGGGCACCGTCACCCCGCGCCCGCAGCCCGGCAACGCGCGCCCGCGCGTCTTTCGGCTGCCGGAGGACGACGCCGTCATCAACCGCCTGGGCTTCAACAGCGCGGGCGTGGCGGTGGTGCGCGACCGCCTGGCCGCCCTGCACAGCCGCGGCGTCGCGGGCCCCGTGGGCGTCAACGTGGGCAAGAACCGCGACCGCGTGGACGCGCCCACGGAATACGCCTGGGCGGCGGGCGCGCTCGCGCCCTACGCCGACTACGTCACGATCAACGTCTCCTCACCCAACACACCGGGGCTGCGCGACCTTCAGGGGGCGGACAAGCTGGGCCACCTGATCGCCCGCGTGCGCGAGGCCATGGACGCGGCCTGCCCCGAGGGCGCGCCGCCGCTGCTGCTCAAGGTCGCGCCCGACCTGGAGATGGCGGCGATGGCCGACATCGCCAGCGTCGTCTTCGCCCAGCACGTCGACGGCCTGATCGTCGGCAACACCACCACCAGCCGGCCCAAGGCGCTGCGCGGCGGCTACCGCACCGAGCGCGGCGGGCTCAGCGGGCGGCCGCTGTTCGAGCTGTCCACCCACGTGCTCAAGACGATGTACGCGCTCACCGAAGGGCAGGTGCCCATCGTCGGCGTGGGCGGCATCGCCAGCGGCGCCGACGCCTACGCCAAGATCCGCGCCGGGGCCAGCCTGGTGCAGCTCTACACCGCCCTGATCTACCACGGGCCCGCACTGGTGCCGTCGATTGCATCCGACCTCGCCGCCCGCCTGCGCGCCGACGGCTTCGAGTCGATTGCCGCCGCCGTTGGGGCCGATGCCTGACGATTCTCGGCCCGGGTGTGCGCAGCAGGTTCCCATGCGGTGGCTTTGATCCTGTACCGGGTCAATCCGGTTCGAACCTTTCAATCCGACCCCGCTCCCTCTAACGTACGAGCCGGCGATTGACCTGTTGGTTGATCTTGAAATACACGCAATGCAAACTTTTTGTTACCAAACAATTGCGCGGAGGCGCGCGATGAGCGGGACGGTCAACACAGGGCAAGCGCGTCAGCTCTGTGAGCTGGTGGCGCACCATTCGGACGGCGCGCTGGACGGCGCGGCGCTGGTGGACAGCGTGCGGGTTCCGGCGATCGCGACCACGGCGCCGCCTCATCCGCAGGTGGTGGCCTGCAACACGGCCTTCGCCGAGATGTGCGGCTACACGCGCGACGACATCGTGGGCGGCACGCCGGAGATGCTCCAGGGCCCGGAGACGGACCGGGAGGCCGCGCACGCCTTTGTGGAAACCCTGCGGGAAAAGGGCCGGGCGACGACGCAGCTGGTGAACTACCGCCAGGACGGCTCTCCCTATCAGGTCTCCATCCATGCCACCCGGGTGACGCAGGCCGCCGACGCCAGCAGCGGCGGGCCGATTTATGTCGCGTTCGAAGAACCGATCTACACCGACCGCGAAGCGGTGATCGCCCGCGACGATCCGCGCGCGGCGGCGACGGGCGTGGAGAACATCCTGCGCTGCGTCACCAACCTGAGCTACCGGCGCGGCATGCCGCCCTCGCAGTGGGCCGCCCTGCGCTACTTCGCCCGCGCGCACGAGGGCGCGCGCAACCTGACCGCCTTCGCGCGCCAGCATCAGGTGACGATGGGCACGGCCTCCAGCACGGTGTCGTCGTTGGTGAACAAGGGCTATCTCGTCAAGCACGCCTTCCGCGGGCCCATCGAGATCACCGAAGCCGGCGAGAGCATGCTGGCCGACGACCCCATGCACGACATCGTGGCCGCCTTCGCCGAGATGCCGCTGGACCAGCGCGTCCAGGCGAGCGACATCCTGGCCGAACTGCGCGAGCAACTGGACTGCGACGGCGGCGGCTGACCGGCCGGCTAGCGCTTGGAGCGGACGCGCGCCTGTGGCACACAGCCGAGCCGCACCCGCGCCACCGAGAGCCGGACCGCCCATGACCGCCCAAAAGCCCCCGACGGCGCCGCCCATCCACAACGGTCTCGCCGAGCTCGCCGGCTGCTACGATCACCTCATCCTGGACCTCTGGGGCGTGCTGCACGACGGCGTGCACGCCTATGCCCACGCCGTGGACACGCTGCGCCGCCTGCGCGCGGCGGGAAAGCAGATCCTCGTGCTCTCCAACGCCCCGCGCGGGGTGGCGACCATCCGCCAGCAGATGCGCCGCCTGGGGCTCACGGACGACCTTTACGACCTGCTGATGTCCTCGGGCCAGGACGTGCACGAGCACCTGCGCGAGCGGCCCGACGCCTGGTACCGCCACCTGGGCCGGCGCATGTACCACATCGGCCCCGAGCGCGATCACGACATCCGCGAGGGCCTGGACGTGGAGCTGGTGCACGACGTCGAGGTCGCCGAGTTCCTGCTCGTCACCGGCCCGCCGGAGCCGGAAAAGGGCCTGGCGCCGTGGGAGCCCTTCCTCACGCGCGCCGCCCAACGCGGGCTGCCGCTCATCTGCGCCAACCCGGACGTGGTGGTGATGCGCGGCGAGGCCGAGGAGATGTGCGCCGGCGCCCTCGCCCAGCGCTACGAAGAGTTGGGCGGGGCGGTGCGCTACCACGGCAAGCCCACCCCCGGCATCTACCGCACCTGCTTCGAGATGCTGGGCAGCCCCGACCCGGCCAGCGTCATGGCCGTGGGCGACAGCCTGCCCACCGACATCGCGGGCGCCACCGCCGCCGGCATCACGGGCGTGCTCGTGACGGGCGGCATCCACGCCGGCGATCTGGGCGTGCGCATGGGCGAGGCACCCGCGCCCGAGGCCCTGGCCCGCCTGTGCGACGCCAAGGGCATCTGGCCCAGCGCCGCCATCCCGGCGTTCCGGTGGTGACACCTTAGAGCATCGTGCGTGAAATCGTGTCTGCCGAGAAGGCCGGAAACCTCACGCTAGGTTCCTGTCTTTCCTGTGCGAGCAGATTCCGCGCCTGCGGCGCGGGACACGTCAGTCCCACGCCCTTCGGCGTGGTAGCCGTGTGGCTGTCCACGCACGAGCAAGCAGAATCACTCGCGTGATTCTGCTTTACGGCGATCTGCTCTAACCGGCGGCGGCGATGCCCGCCCTGGCGCGCTGCATCAGCTCCGCAAAGCCGGGGAAGGAGGTGGCGATCGCCCCGGCGTCGTCGATCGCCGTGCCGTGGCGGCTGGCGAGCCCGAGCACCAGGAAGCTCATGGCGATGCGGTG
>NZ_FNCE01000018.1 GCF_900100655.1 Limimonas halophila | reverse complement strand
CGATGGTTGAGTCCGTCACGGGGACCCGGGGGCCCCCACCGGCTCGGGCGTATTGGATGCGCCTGTCAGGCCAACGGACGCCTTCCGAACGCGATGGTTGGGTCCGTCACGGGAACCCGGGGCGCCCCCCACCGGCTTGGGCGTATTGGATGCACCCGTCAGGCCAACGGACGCCTTACCAAACGGGATGATCGGGTCCGTCACGGGGATCGGGGAAGCCTGCACCAGCCTGGGCGTATTGGATGCACCCGTCAGGCCAACGGACGCTGCCGAAACGCGATACGCGAGTCCGTCATTGGGACGGTCGCCGTCAGCGCCCGTGACCGCACCGGGCGGTGGACACACCGCCTTCGTCTGCGGCGTCATGGCGGCATACGCTGTCCGTTCGTTGCCGCGCACGGATGGGACCGAACCGACGCGCATTCTGGAGTGCGCTTATGGCGGCTTCCGACCACGGCGCCCGGCGCCGCACGCTCGCCGGGATCGAGATCTTCCGCGACACCGACCGCGACGACCTCGCGCGCATCGAGCAGCGTTGCCGCTGGCGCAGCTACCAACCGGGGCAGAGCGTCATCGAGCGCGCGGCGCCCACGCACGAAGTCCACTTCGTCGTCGCCGGCGCGGTGCGCGTGGAGGACCACGCCGCCTCGGGCCGCGTCGTGAGCTTTCAGGACGTCCGCGAGGGCGGCCTCGTCGGCGAGCTGGCGGCCATCGACGGCGGCGAGCGCTCGGCCTCGGTCGTGGCGGTCGAGCCCACCACCACGGCCGCCCTGGACCCGCGCAGCTTCCTCAACCTGCTGGCCGACCACCCCGAGGTCAGCCTGGCGACGATGCAGCGGCTCGCGGACATGGTGCGCCAGGCCAGCGGGCGCATCATGGAGCTGAGCACCGTGGGCGCGCACAACCGCGTGCACGCGGAAGTCCTGCGGCTCGCCCGCGAGCGCGCCGGCAGCGACGGCGAGAGCGCGCGCATCTCCCCGATTCCCGCGCACGCCGACATCGCCAGCCGCGTCTCCACCACGCGGGAGACAGTTGCCCGCGTGCTCAGCGAGCTGAGCAAGCAGGACCTCATCCGGCGCGAGCGCAACGCCCTGGTCGTGCCCGACCTGCCTGCGCTGACCGAGCTGGTGGAACGCGCCCGCGCCGAATAAGGGCACGGGGTGTGATCGCCGTCACGGCGCGGACCATCCGCCCGTGCCAGGGTGTTGGACATGACGGGTCGGTCGCACCGCCATCCACCCGTCACACATGGTCCGGCGGGCACGCACCCCGCCCTGCCATCGAACCCCCCCGGTGCATGCGGCCAGAGCCACCCCTCTGGCCGCATTTTTCCGCGGGCAGCCCGAGCCTGCATTGGCGTTCCCCGACGCGCGCGCCTACGTTCCGGGCAATGACCGCACGCACCTCCCGCTCTTCCGCCAAGGACCCCGGCAGCGGCCGCCCGCGCGCATGGCAGCGCATGCTCAGCGGGCGCCGGCTGGACCTCGTGAACCCCTCCCCGCTCGACATCGAGATCGACGACATCGCCCACGGGCTGTCACGCGTCGCGCGCTGGAACGGCCAGACCTACGGGGAGTGGCCGTTTTCCGTGGCCCAGCACGCCCTGTTGGTGGAGCACATCGCGGGCAAGCTGCGCACCAGCACGCCCAAGCGCTGGCGCCTCGCCATCCTGCTGCACGACGCGCCGGAATACGTGCTCGGCGACCTCATCACGCCCTTCAAGGCGGCGATGGACACCGACTACAAGCAGCTGGAGAACCGCCTGGAGACCGCGATCCTGCTGCGCTTCGGCCTGCCCGGCGAGCTGCCGGACTGGGTGCGGCGCCTGTGCAAGCGCGCCGACACGGCCGCCGCCTACCTGGAAGGCACGCAGCTCGCCGGATTCGACCCCGACGAGGCCAAGCAGATCTTCGGCCGCCCGCGCGAGCTGCGCCGGATCAGCGCCGACGCGGACCTCACCCCCTGCCCGCCGCAGGAGGCCAAGCGGCGCTTTCTGGCGCGCTTCGCCGAGCTGGCGCCGCCCGTCTACCACCCCACGCGCCGGGCCACACGAAGCGCGTGAGCCGGTGGCCGCCCGTGCGCGCCCCTGTTAAGCTTCGTGCCCGCTTGGAGCCAGCCGCGATCACCCAGCCGGACGACACAGGCCGCATGGAAACGCCCTCCGGGAAATGGGCCGGGGACGAGAACTTTCCCGTCGCGTCCAAGCTCATCGCGCGGCCGCTGCGGCCGCACGTCATGGCCTATTACGCCTTCGCGCGCGCCATCGACGACATCGCCGACCACCCCGAGCTGTCGCCCGACGACAAGGTGGCCCGCCTGGACGCCTTCGGCCGCGCGCTCACCGATCCCGAGGCCGACGATCCCGCGCTGGCCACCGCGCACCGCCTGCGCCAGAGCCTGACGGCGACGGGTGTGCCGGCGCAACACGGCCTGGACCTCGTCACCGCCTTCAAGCAGGACGCCGTGAAGGGCCGCTACGACGGCTGGGACGACCTGCTGGGCTACTGCCGCTATTCCGCCTCGCCCGTGGGCCGCTTCCTGCTCGACCTGCACGGCGAGGACCGGGCGCTCTGGCCCTACAGCGACGCACTGTGCGACCTGCTGCAGGTGCTCAACCACCTGCAGGACTGCCAAACCGACTACCTGACCCTGGACCGCGTCTACCTGCCGGAACCCTGGCTGGCCGAGCAGGGCGAGGCCGTCACCGCCCTGGCGCGCGACCACGCCTCGGCGGGCGTCCGGCGGGTGATCGACCGCTGCCTGGACGGCGTGGAAACGCTGCTGCCGCGCGCCGAAGCCCTGCCCCGGCATCTGGCGGACGCCCGGCTGGCGCTGGAGTCCGCCGCGATCGTGGCGCTGGCCCGGGCGCTCACCGGGCGGCTGCGCCGCCAGGACCCGCTCGCCGTCCGCGTCGAGCTGGGCAAGCCCATGAAGCTCGCCGTCGCCGCGCGCGGCGCGCTGGGCACGCTGCTCGCCCGGCGCTTTGCCCCGGCGTCCACGCCCGACCGCCCGCGCGAGGAGCCCCGCGCATGACGCCCCCCGCCGACACCACGACCGCCGCCGACACCGCGGCCGGCGCCGATCCCCACGACCTCGTGCGCGCCATGGTGCGCAACGCCGGCTCCTCCTTCTTCTGGGGAATGCGCCTGCTGCCCCCCGACCGGCGCGCGGCCATCTACGCCGTTTACGCCTATTGCCGCGAGATCGACGACATCGCCGACGGCGAACAGCCGGAGACGGCCAAGCTCGCGGCCCTGGACGCCTGGCGCGCGGAGATCGACCGCCTGGACGCCGGCGAGCCCAGCTGCGCCATCGCGCAGGCTTTGGCGGACGCGCGCGCGCGGTTCGCCCTGCCCACCGCCGAGTTCCGCCATCTGCTGGACGGCATGGAGCGCGACGCCCGCGGCGGCGAGATCGCGCCCACCGACGACGACCTGCGGCTCTACTGCCGGCAGGTCGCGGGCGCGGTGGGGATGCTCGCCATGCCCATCTTCGCCGTGGACGACCCCCGCGCCGACGCGGAAACCTCGGCGGACATCGCGGTGACGCTGGGGGAGGCGCTGCAGCTCACCAACATCCTGCGCGACCTGGGCGACGACGCCGCGCGCGGGCGGCTCTACCTGCCGCGCGAGCTGTTGGAGGCCAACGGCGTCAGCGCGCGCACGCCCGAGGGCGTGCTGGCCGACCCCAACCTCCCGGCGGCGTGCCGCGACCTGGCGGAAACGGCCGAGGCCCGGTTCCAGCGGGCCCGCGCCCTGCTGCGCGACGTGTCGCCCACCACGGCGAAGCCGTGCCGCCTGATGCTGGAGATGTACGCGCGCCTGCTGCGGCGCCTGCGCGACAACGACTGGCGCGCGCCCGAGCAGCGGCTCAGCATCCCCAAGCGCGACAAGCTCGCCGTCGTCCTGCGCCACGGCCTGCGGTAAGCGAAAATCCCATGCGACGCGTTCACATCATCGGCGCCGGCATGGCGGGGCTGGCGTGCGCGGTGCGGCTGGCGCGCGCGGGCGTGGCCGTGCGCGTCTACGAAGCGGCCCCGCAGGCGGGCGGACGGTGCCGCTCGCTCTACGACAGCCGCCTCGAACGCACGATCGACAACGGCAACCACCTGCTGCTGGCGGCCAACCAGAACGCTCTCGCCTACCTGGACGAGATCGGCGCGCGCGACCGCCTGACGGCGCCGCCGGACGCGCGTTTTCCCTTCACCGACGTACGCTCGGGGGCGCGCTGGACGGTGTGCCCCTCCCCCGGCCGCATCCCGTGGTGGGTGTTCGCCCGCTCGCGCCGGGTGAAGGACGCGGGCGCCTGGGCGCACCTGCGCGGCCTGCGCCTGGCCTGGACGGGCCAGGACGACACCGTGGCCGACGCGCTCTACCGCCCCGGCGACCCCGTCTGGGAGCGGCTGTGGACGCCCATCACGGAATCCATCCTCAACACCGAGCCGCAGGCCGCCTCGGCGCGGCTGATGCGCACGGTGATGATGGAGACCTTCGCCAAGGGCGGACAGGAATGCCGGCCGCTGGTGGCGCTCAGCTCACTGGCGGACACCTTCGTCGACCCGGCGCTGGCGGTGCTGCGCGCGCACGGGGCCGAGGTCCACACCAAGCAGCGCCTGCGCCGCTTCGAGGGCGAGCCGGACGCCGTCACGCAGCTCCACTTCCCCGGCGGAACCGCCCCCGTCGAACGCGGCGACCACGTCGTCCTGGCGACGCCGCCGCCGGTGGCGGAGCAGTTGATCCCCTGGCTGACGGTGCCGCGCGAAACGCGCCCCATCGTCAACGCGCACATCCGCCTGCCCCACCGGGCGCGGCTGCCGGAGGGCATCCCCTTCCTGGGCCTCGTCGGGGGCACCGCGCAGTGGCTCTTTCTGCGCGAGGACGTGGCCAGCATCACCGTCTCGGCGGCGAACGAGCTGGTGAACCGGCCGTCGGAGGAGATCGCCCAGATGGTGTGGACGGACACCGCGCACGCGCTCTCGCTCGACGAGCGCTGGCAGCCCGCCATGCGCGTCATCAAGGAACGCCGCGCCACGATCGCGCAGACGCCGGAGACGCTGCGCCAGCGCCCGGGCATGCAGGGGCCGGTGAGCAACCTGCTGCTGGCGGGCGACTGGACCGACACCGGCCTGCCCGCGACGATCGAGAGTGCCGTCACCTCGGGCCAGCGGGCCGCTGAAGAGATCCTGCGCCGTCTCTCGGCATGAGCGGGGGCGGATGAGCGAACCGGAGCCGCCGCAGCGCGCCATCGTCGGGTTCCACCAGGACGACGCGGGCCACTGGGTCGCCGAGCTGGCCTGCGGCCACACCCGGCACATGCGCCACACCCCGCCGTTTCAGAACCGTGCCTGGGTGCTCACCGAAGCCGGCCGCCGCGCCAAGCTGGGCGTGCACATCCCTTGCCGGAAGTGCCGCCAGCCCGAGCGCTTCGGGCCGCCGCGGGAATGACCTTCACGCCGGTTTCGGCGCGGGCGCCAGGGCCTCCAGCTCGCCGACGCGCTGGAGCAGGCGGTCGCGCTGCTCGCCCGCCAGGTCCGTCAGCGGCGGGCGCACGCGCGCCCACTCGGGGTCGCCGCGCTCGTGCGCGATCAGCGCCTTGATGCCGGGAACCGTGGGGAAGCCCTCGACCGTCTTGCGGTAGGCGCCCGCGGCGTCCATCAGCGCCTGCCCCTGGGTGCCGCGCCACTGATCGAACGCCCGGCGCAGCCCCGCCGGGTTGGCGTTCGCGGTGGTGGTGATCGTGCCCACGCCGCCGGCATCCAGCACGTCGCCAAGCTGGCGCTCGGTGCCGATGAAGGCGCCGAAGTCGGGCAGCCGCGTAAGCACGTCGCGAGTGTAGGCGAAATCGCCGCCGGAATCCTTCACGCCCACGACGGTGTCGGGGTGCGTCTGCGCCAGCCGTTCCACAAGCGCGGGCGACCAGCCGATCCCGGCGTGTGGGGGGATGTGGTAGAGGTAGATTTGCAGGCGCGGGTCGTTCACCTGCGCGATCAGGGCGTCGACGTAGGCCGCCAGCCCGTCGTCGTCGATCTTCTTGAAGAAGAAGGGGGGCAGCAGCAGCACGCCCCCCGCGCCGGCGTCCAGGGCGTCGCACGTCAAGCGCACCGTGGTGTCGAGCGAGCAGGTGCCCACGCCCACCATCAGCCGCTCGCCGGGAATGCCGCTGCCGGTCAGGGCCGCGAGCAGACCCCGGCGCTCCTCCACGCTCAGCGAGGGGCCTTCGCCCGTGGTGCCGAAGGGCACGAGCCCGTGGCACCCGGCCTTCAGCAGGTCGTGCGCGAAGGCGGTAAACCGTGCCGTGTCGATTTGCAGATCACGGGTAAACGGCGTTGCGACGGGGGCGAGAACCCCGGAAAACGGGCCGCGAGCCATGACGGAACCTCCCCGGAACCTTATGAATCCGGGTAGTTTACGCCGTCACGCGCCTCCTGTCGCCACTGCTGTTTGGCCCGCCCGGCCTCGCACACCGGGCGGAAGGTGCAGTCTGCGCACGACCGCGCGGACCAGACGCCGCGTGCGATCAGGTCGCGGCACGCCTCCGGCAGCGATCGCTCCGGCTCTTCCAGGTACGGACTCGTCGCGCGACGTTCCCTCAACATGGCGCGCCGTGTTTCCCTGCGTCGGCTGTCGTGCCGCTCCCGCACAGCCTGTAGGGGAATCACTTAACAATTGGTTACGCAGGCGCCCCGCCTATGGGCTGCACGACTGAATTGTTTTCAAAAGTCGGACGACGCGACGAGTCCCGCGCGCGCCGCCGCCTCGGTTGCGTCGGCATCGCCGCTCGCATCCACCTCGCGCCACGCGGTCGGGCCCTGCGGCGCGGACTGGAGCTGGCCGCGCACGACCTCGGGGGTTGCGTCCGAGGCATCGCCGCTGCGCGCGGCCACACGCTGGCACAGCACCTCGGGATCGCCGGTGAGCCACAGCCCGGCGAAGGGCACGCCCAGGTCCTCCGCGAGCTTGCTGGCGCGCCGCCGGTCCTCGCGGCGCAGGAAGGTGGCCTCGATGACGGCGCTGTGGCCCGTCGCCAGGACGGCGCGCGCCCGCTCCAGCATGCGGTCGTAGGTGCGCGCGTTGGCCCTGCCCTGGTAGGCGGATTCCGGCAGCGGCTCGGTTTCGCCGACACCGAACAGCTTCTTGCGCTCGACGTCGGAGCGCACGACCACCGCCCCCGGCACGGCGCCGACGTCGGGTGCCAGGCGGCGGGCGAGCGTGGTCTTGCCGGTGCCCGACACGCCGCCCACCGCGAGCAAGCGCGGCCCCGGCGGGCGCAGATAGGCGCGGGCGGCCTCGAACAGCCCGCGCAAGCGCGCCCCGTCCGCGTCCGGCGCGGCGGCGCCCACCTTGGCGCGAATGGCGGCGCGCAGGCTCAGGAAGACCGGCAGCGCCGCGAGCGCGCCCAGATCGTCGCGCGCCTCCAGGTAGCGGGTGAGCAGGCGGTTGGCCCAGGGCCGCAGCCCGCGCCGGTCCAGGTCCATGAGCAGGAAAGCCAGATCGTAGCCCACGTCGATGCACGCCAGGCGGTCGCTGAACTCGATGGCATCGAATGGACGCGGCTCGCCGTTCAGCAGCACCACGTTGCCGAGGTGCAGATCGCCGTGACACCGACGAACCAGCCCGCTCGCCGCGCGCCAGTCGAGGCGGCCGGCGACACGCGCGAGCGCGATGCGGGTGTCGCGCGTGAGCGCGTCCACCGCCGTGGGCGCAAACACGCCCGGCTGGGCGCGCAGGTCGGCGTCGTTCTCGCTGACAACGCCGGCGAGCATGGCCGTCCCGCCGCCCGCGACCGGCTCGGCCTCGGCGTGGAAGCGCGCCACCCCCTCGGCGAGCGCGTCGACCGTGGCCGCGTCCAGATCGCCGCGGTTCGCCACGGTGGCGAGCAATTGATCCTCGTCGAAGCGGCGCATGACCACGACCCAGTCCACGACCGTCCCGGCCGCCGGCTCGGCGGGACCGTCCGGCATCAGCTCGCCCAGGCGCAGCACGCCGGTGCTGTCCCGCAGGATCGGGCACACGCCCAGATACAGCTCGGGCGCGGTGCGGCGGTTGCGCGTCAGCTCGGCGGCGCAGGCGGCGCGGCGCTCGGCGAGCGCGGTGAAGTCGACGAAGGCGAAGGCCACCGCCCGCTTGAGCTTGTACGCGCGCTCGCCCACCAGAAAGATGTGCGAGATGTGCGTGCGCCGGTAGGCGACCGGCCCGGATGCGCCGTAGGTGCCTGCGTCGCCCAGAAGAGTCACCACCGGCGTCTGCGCGTCCTCGCTCGACATCGCCGCCGTCTCCGCCACATCATAACCACAAACGCGCGTAGCATGCGCTGTGCATCGCTGAGCGCATACCGTTTCCAATCGCCCGGATCGAGCCCACGTGCCCGTGTGTCGCGCCCTGCTCCGCTTCGCCGCCGCCATCGCCGTCGCCACGGCGCTCCTGCCCGCTCACGCGGCGGCACAGGGTGGCGACGACGGCGAGGCCACTCCGGACGACGGCGAGGCGGTGGCCTACAAGGTGGACATCAAGGGTGTGCCCGAGGACGACCTCAGGGAGCTGCTGCGCGGCGCCTCGCAGCTCGTCGGCCTCAAGGACGACCCGCCCGCCACCGAGGCCGGACTTCGCCGGCGCGCCCGCGACGACGTGGACCGCCTGCGCACGGCCCTGCAATCGCAGAGCTTTTACGGCGCCGAGGTGGCGGTGTCCATCGACACGGCGCCGGACCCGGCGCGGGTCACGCTCGAGGTGGACACCGGCCCCGTCTACCTGCTGGCGGGCGCGGAGATCATCTACACCGAGCCCGTATCGGACCGCGTCACCGTGCCGCGGACCGGGCGGGAGTTGGGCTTGAAGATGGGCCAGCGCGCGCGCTCAGCACCCATCCTGGCGGCGCAGCGCCAACTGCTGACGCGCCTGGAAAACACCGGCTACCCCTTGGCGAAGGTCGCGGACCGCGACGTGATCGTGGACCATGAGCGCACGACGCTGAGCGTGGAATGGCGCATCGACCCCGGCGCCTTCGTGCGCTTCGGCGGCTGGGAGCTGGCGGGCCTGAAAAACGTGGACCCGGATTACATCCGCCGCTTCCGCAAGTGGCAGCCGGGCGAGCCCTTCGACCGGCGCCTTGTGGACAAAACGCGCAAGGCGCTGCGCGAGACTGGGCTGTTCGCCAGCGTCCGGGTTGAGCGCGGCGCGCCCGTGGACGGCCGTTTGCCCCTGACCTTCAAGTTCACCGAAAGCGAGCGCCGCTCCATCGGCTTCAGCGGAAGCTTTTCCACCTCCGAAGGGCCGACCGTGGAGGGCTTCTGGGAACACCGCAACCTGCTGGACCGCGACCAGGACCTGCGCCTGTCGGCGACGGGCGGCTTCATCGAGCAGTCCGTGCAGGCGCGCTTCACGCAGCCCAACTTCCGGCGCATGGACCAGGACCTCTCGCTCAGCAGCGAAGCCCGCCGCCAGGACACCGAAGCGTTCGAGGAAATCGCCTTCACCGGCGCGGCGGACGTGGAACGCCCACTTGCCGGACCGTGGCGGATCTCGGTGGGCACGTCCGGCGAGTTGACCGAAACCGAGGACGCCCAGGGCACGCGCCAGTTCTTCGTGGTCGGCGCGCCCCTGAGCGTCGCCCGCGACACGCGCGAAGACCTCCTCAACCCGACCCAGGGCAGCCGCATCAGCCTGACCACGCAGCCCGTCGTGACGGCCGTTGACGAAACCCAGGCCTTTCTGCGCAACGAAGCGATGGGTGCGGTGTACCGCAGCGTGCTGGGTGACGACCGGCTGGTGCTGGCGGGTCGCGCCCGCTTCGGCTCCATCGTTGCCGGCGAGACGGACGACATCCCGCCCAGCAAGCGCTTCTTCGCCGGCGGCGGCGGCTCGGTACGCGGCTTCGGCTTCCAGGAAATCGGGCCGCTGGACGCGGGCAACGACCCGCTGGGCGGGCGCTCGCTGCTGGAGTTCAGCGCCGAGGCGCGCGTGCGCATCGGCGAGAGCTTCGGCGTCGTGCCCTTCCTCGACGCCGGGCAGGTCTACGACAACCGCTTCCCCAACCTCTTCCGCGACCCCGACCGCGTGTTGCGCTACGGCGCGGGCCTGGGCCTGCGCTATTATACCGCGATCGGGCCGGTGCGGCTGGACGTGGCCGTCCCCCTGAACGACCGTCCGGTGGACGATCCCTTCGAACTCTATATCAGCCTGGGACAGGCCTTTTAGAGCGCGATGAGACAACGCAGACTCAGTCGACGAGCCTCATCGCGCTCTGTGTCATTCCTGTGCGGGCATGATTCAGAGCCCGGATCGTTTTCCGTCCGACCTCATCATGCCCTAGCGTGCCCTCAATGAAACGCGTGCTGCGCATCGCGGCCAAGACCGCGGCGGGAGTGGTCGCCCTCGCCGTCCTGGTGCTCGCCGCCGCCTGGGGCGCCGCCAACACCGACCGCGGCCAGCGCTGGCTCGCCGGCCAGCTTGAAGCCGCCTTGAGCGCGCCCGACGCGCCCGCGAGCGTGCGCGGCCTGCACGGCAGCTTCCCGCAGGACCTGCGGCTCGACCGCCTGGAGCTGGCCGACGGCGACGGTGTGTGGCTGACGGTGACCGACGCGCGCCTCGCCTGGCGGCCACTGGGGCTCTTGAGCGGCCGGCTGGCAGTGGCGACGGTGCGGGCGGAAACGGTCAACCTCGCGCGTCTGCCCGCGAGCGAGCGGCCCGACACCCCGCCCGAGCCCGCGGGCGAGATCAACATGCCGCGCCTGCCGCTTTCCGTGCGCGTGGACACGCTCGAGGTCGGGCGGCTGGACCTGGGCGAGCCCGTTCTCGGGCAGACGGCGAGCTTCACGATCGGGGGCGAAGCGGCGGCCCCCAAGGGCGCGGCGCTGGCCTCGCGGCTGCGCGTGGAACGCCTGGACGCCCCCGGCGGCACGCTCACCGCCGAGGCCAGTTACCAGCCGGGGAGGCGCGCGCTTGACCTGGACGCCGAGCTGCGCGGCGAGAAGGGCGGACTCGCGGCCTCGACCCTCGGCCTGCCGCCGGACGCCGAGGTGCGTGTGCGCCTGAGCGGCGACGGGCCGCTGACCGAGTGGCGCGGCGCGCTGACCGCGCGGCTCGGCGAGACCGCCCGCGCCGAGCTGGACCTCGCGCTGGACGACCTCGATCGCCTCACCGTCCAGGGCCCGGTCGAGCCGGGCGCGCTGGCGCCAGAGCCGGTCCCCGCGCTGCTCGGCGGGCCGGTGGATGTGAGCTTGGCCCTGGCGCGCGCGGGCGACTTGGGCGTGCGCCTGGACGGCAGCACGCTGGCGACGCCGACGAGCAGGCTGGCGCTCGACGGCGTCGTGGACGCGGGCGCGGGCACTTTGGACCTGCGCGGCGAGGCGGCACTGCCCGACCCCGGCCCGGTGAACGCGCTGATCGCCCCGGCGACGCTGCGCGAAGCGCGCGCCACGCTGACGGCCAAGGGGCCGCTGGCGGCACCGGAGCTGACGGTGACCGCCGATGCAGCGGCCGTGGCCACACCGGACGGCGGTGTCGAGGGGCTGCGCGCCGAGGTGAGCTACGCGCCCGACGCCGATCCCATGCGGGGCCGGCTCAGCGGCACGGTGACGGCCGAGCGCGTTATCCCGCCCGACGACCCGGCGCTGGCGCCGTTCGCGGGAAAGCCGGCGGCGGCGGAGCTGGCCGGCACACTCGATCTGGCGGCCAATCGGGTGGATGACGTCACCACCACGCTGGAGGCGGCGGACGCGCGCGTGCGCCTGGACGGCGCCGCGGACCTGGCCGCGGGTATCGCCGACGCGGCGGTCGAGGCGGCGGTGGCGAAGCTCGCCCGCTTCACCGAGGCGCTCGGTTTCCCCGTCGACGGAACGGCAAAGCTGCAAGGTCATCTGCGCGCGGGCGGCGACACACCCGTCTCGGGCACGCTCACCGGCACGCTTACGGGGGCCACGTGGCCGGAAGCCAGCCTGAGGGCGCTGCTCGGCCCCGAGGTGGCGTTGGCGGGAAACATCGCGATGACCGCCGACGGCGGCACGCGCCTGGACGGGCTGCTGGTGGAAGGAGCCAATGCCACGGCGCGCGGGGCCGCTGCGCTGGATGCGTCGGGTGGGTTGGACGGCGAGCTGGCGCTGACGGTTCCCGACATGACCGTTCTCAGTGAGCCGCTGGGCGTCGATCTCACCGGCGACGGGACGCTGGAGGCCGCGCTCACCGGCACGCTGGACGCGCCGACGGCGAGCCTGGACCTCACCGCCACAAACGCCGCCATCGCGGGCACGCCGCTGGGCCAGCTTACCGCGCAAGCCACGCTTCCGAACCCGGCGAACGAGCTGACAGCCGAGCTGGAGCTGGCGGCCGACGCCACCCCCGCCGGGCCGGTCACGGTGGACACGACCATCGCCCTGACCGATCCCGGCCTGCGGCTCACCGGCACCAGGATCGGCGCGGACGGCATCACCGCCACGAGCGAGGCCCTGGCGGTGGCGTTCGACAGCGGCGCGCTGGACGGCACAGTCACGGCCGAAATCGACGGCCTGGGCCCGATGGCGAGCCGCTTCGGCCTCAGGGCACGCGGGAGCGGCACCGTGACCGCCCGCCTCACCCCCGGCAGCCAGAACCTGACGCTCGACGGCGAGATCCGCGGCCTCGCCCTCCCCGAGCAGGACATCCGCGCCCAGCGCGCCAAGCTGGCGGCCGAGCTGGACACCGTCTTCGCCGATCCGAGGGGGCGCGTGCGCCTCGACCTCACGAACGCCCGCAGCGGCGGCGCCACGCTGACCGCCGCCGCCCTCACGGCCACCGGCTCACCGGCCGAGGCCGAGATCGACCTGACCGCCGAGGGCGAGGCGGTCGGGCCCTTCGCGCTCAAGGCCGGTGCGACCCTTCGGCGCGAGGGGGCAGCCAGGGCGGTGGAGCTGACCCGCCTGGACGGGCGCGTGCAGGATGTCGAGGTGGCGCTCGAACGGCCCGCGACGCTGCGCACCGGGCCGGAGGGGCTGCGCGTGCAGAACCTGGCGCTGGCGGTCGGCGGCGGCACGCTGGCGCTCGACCTGACGCAAACCGCCGAGCGCATCGACGCCAGGGCCACGGTGGCGAAGCTGCCGCTGGACCTGGCGCGGCTGGTCATGCCGCAGCCGCGATTGTCGGGCGCGCTGGACGCGGAGCTGACGCTGTCCGGGCCGCTGGCGAACCCCACCGGGAGGCTCAGCCTCAACGGCGAAAACATCCAGCTGCCCGAGGCCGATCTGCCCGCCATGTCGCTCGCCGTCACAAGCGAGGTGGGGGCGGACGCGGTGACGATGGAGGCCAAGCTCAGCGGCCTGAGCGAGCAGCCCTTCGTGGCCAGCGCGCGGCTTCCCATGCGCCTCTCGCTGGCTCCCGTCACCCTCGCCGCCAAGCCCGACGCCCCCATCGACGGCGAGCTGACGTGGTCGGGGGACATGGCGCCGCTCATGCCCTTCGTCCCCGTCTCCGGCCACGCGCTCGCGGGCCGAGGCGAGGTGGAAGCGCGCCTGGGCGGCACCTTCGCCGCCCCCGAGATCGGCGGCCACGCCACGCTGACCGACGCCACCTACGAGAACCTGACCACCGGCACGCTGCTGCGGAAGCTCAACCTCCGCGTCGAGGGCACGGGCGAGGAGATCCGCGTCACCGAGCTGCGCGCGAAGGCCGGCAAGGGAACGGTTTCGGGCAGCGGGCGCGTGTCCTTCCGCGACGCCGGGGCCGACGCGGTTTCCATCCAGATCACGGCGGACAACGCCACCCTGGTGCGGCGCGACGAGCTCACCGCTCGGGGGGATGCCGAGCTGACCGTCGAGGGTAGCCTGACGGACATGCTGCTGTCGGGCACGTTGACGGTCGCGCGCGCGAATGCGCTCATCCCCAAGCGGCTGCCGCCATCGGTGCGGGCGCTGGAGGTCACGCGCGAAATCGGCGGAAGCAACACCGGGGCGGGAGCCGGGGCGCAGCCCAAGGCGGACGCCGACGAGCGGTCGAAGGCCGACGGGGAAACGGCGCCGCCGATGCGCATCGGGCTCGACGTGACCGTGACGATCCCGAACCGCCTGTTCGTGCGCGGCAACGGGCTGGAAACGGAGTGGCAGGGCGAGTTGAACGTGACGGGGACCGCCGACGAACCCATCGTGCGCGGGCAGATCTCGACGGTGCGCGGTCAGGTATCTTTGCTCAACCGCGTGTTCACCATTCAAGAGGGCGTGGTGAGCTTCGACGGCGGCCGCGACATCGATCCCGGCCTGAACGTCCGCGCCGACGCCAGCGGCGAGGACATCACCGCGACGGTGGTGGTGACCGGCTCCGCCTCCGATCCGGAGATCGAGCTGCAATCCACGCCGCCGCTGCCGCAGGACGCCATCCTCTCGCGCCTGCTGTTCGGCAAGGACCCGGCCGACCTCGGCGCCCTGGAGGCCGCGCAGCTGGGCACGGCGCTGGCCCAGCTCACAGGCGGCGGGCTGGCCGGCGGCGGCTTCATGGAGCGCGTGCGCAACCTGATCGGCGTGGACGTGCTGCGCCTCGGCGGGGCGGACGGCGAAACGGCCGTCTCCGCCGGCACCTACCTCAGCCGCGACGTCTTCGTGGGCGTCGAACAGGGCACCACGACTGAAAGCGGCAAGGTGCGGATGGAACTTGGGGTCACCGACAACATATCTGTGGAGAGCAACGTCGACGCCACGGGTGAAACCGACGTCGGCATCCAATTCAAGTGGGACTACTGATGCGACACCTGCTCACCGCCGGGGCCGCCGCGCTGGCCCTCGGCCTGCCGGCCGCCGGTCAGGCCACGCCCGATCCCCAGGGCATCTGGCTGACGGAGAAGGAGCGCGCCGCCGTGAAGCTGGAACCGTGCAGCGACGGCCAGGGAATGTGCGGAACCGTCTGGTGGCTGGAGCCGGACGGCGAGCTGGTCTTCGACAAGCACAATCCCGACCCCGAAAAGCGCAGCCGCCCGATGTGCGGCATGACCGTCCTGTGGGGCTTCGAAAAGGACGGCGGGCGCAAGTGGGAAGACGGCAAGCTCTACAAGCCGGACGAGGGCAAGGTCTACAACGCCTTCTTCAAGCTGAAGGACCCCGACCGCATGAAGGTCAGCGGCTACATCGGCTTCGAGTTTATCTCCAAGTCCCAGACCTGGACACGGACCAGCGCCGACGCGCACCCGAAGTGCGAGACGCCGGACGAGGTGCCGGCGAGCCTCGAGGCCGAGGCCAACGACGACTCCGCGCCCGATCGCTCCCCGGTTCAGGCGCGGGGCGGCAAGTAAGCCACCCGAGCGACTGCAAGGGAACCGCAGGTATGCGCACCCTTGGCCTTCTCGGCGGCATGAGCTGGGAAAGCACGGCCCTGTACTACCGGCGCATCAACGAGTTGGTGCGCGAGCGGTTGGGCGGGCTGCATTCCGCGCCGCTCGTGCTCTGGTCCGTCGATTTCGCCGGGATCGAAGCCCTCCAGGCCGCCGGGGACTGGGATGCCGCCGGGCGGCAGCTCGCCGATTGCGGGCGCCGGGTTGCCGCCGCTGGGGCCGAGGCGCTGGTCCTGTGCACGAACACGATGCACGTCGTCGCCGACCGGGTGGCCGCGGGGTCGGGCCTGCCGCTCATCCACATCGCCGACGCCACAGCGGGCGCCGTCCGCGCGGCGGGCTGCACGCGCCCGCTGTTGCTGGCGACGCGCTACACCATGGAACAGGATTTCTACCTGGGCCGCCTCCGCCGGGAGCACGGCCTGGACGTGCGCGTGCCCGGCGAGGAAGACCGTGAAACCGTTCACCGCGCCATCTTCGACGAGCTGTGTGTGGGCGTGGCGAGCCCGGCCGCCAAAGCCGCCTACCTCGACATCGTCGCCCGCGCCGAGCGCGAGCAGGGCGTGGACAGTGTGATCCTCGGCTGCACCGAGGTCGGCCTGCTGATCGGCGCCGACGACCTCGCCCTGCCCGTTTTCGATTCCGCCGAGCTGCACGTGCGCGCCGCCGTCGATTTTCTGATCCGCGACCACCAGCCGGCCAAATAAAAGGGCCGATCTACGGCTCTCTATCACCAATTCAAAGCGTTTTGAAATCGAATAGAGCGTTGTACTCATCGTAGCTAGCTCTGTCCGGTCAAAATCGCACCGGACTACCACGCCCGAACGGATCGAATGGGTTCCTTCCGTCGAGGCCGCATTTTTGTTCAACGTGGTAATTTTTGTTCGAAATTCCGCGTGGTATCCCGGAACAAGATTATTCACAGGAGACGGACCGTATATCGCCCGCTCAACATACGGTTCGAGGGAGGCTGAGAATGAGCGCGTTGTTCCGTTCACGTCTACGCCCGACCCCTTTGAAGGGACTGATGACCGCCCTGTGTGCCGGCGCTTTCCTGGCCCTTGGCGCCGGCGCCGCGCAGGCCGCGCAGCAGGAACCCGGCAAGGGCACCACCGTGCAGCCCGGCGTCGCCACCTGGTCGTCCGCCGTGCCGGTGAGTTGGGTCTACGTCGAGTTGCTCGAGCGGCTCGGGTACGACGTGCAGACCCCGACTTCGCTGTCCAACCCGGTGGCCTATCTGGCCCTTCGGGAAGGCGACATCGACTACTTCCCCAACGGCTGGTTCCCACTGCACAACCCGCAGCTTCCCGAGAACTTCGAGGAGAGCGCGACCGTCTTCGATCCGCTCTGCCCGAATTGCGGCGTCCAGGGCTACCTGATCGACAAGGCCTCGGCCGAAGAATACGGCATCGAGAGCATCGGCGACATCTTGGAGAACGAGGAAGCCCGGCAGGCGTTCAACCACGGCGGCGACGACCGCATCGAGCTGTACGGCTGCCCGCCCGGCTGGGGCTGCCACGAGGGCATCAACGAGATGCTCAGCAAGTTCGAGATGGCGGACGAGATCCATCACGTCCAGGCAGGCTACGCCGCCAACTTCGCCGAGGCGCTGTCGCAGATCCAGAACGACAAGTCGGCGCTGTACTACACCTGGGCGCCGAGCGCATGGATCCAGAAGCTCAAGCCGGGTGAAGAGGTCGTTTGGATCAACGCTCCCGGCATCGTCTCCAGCGAGGACGAGCGCGCGAGCGGCGTCCCAGGCGCCGTCACGGACCCGATCGAAATGGGCTTCGTCGCCGCCGACATCCAGGTCGCCGCCAACAAGAGCTTCCTGAAGAACAATCCGGCCGCCCGGAAGCTGTTCAGCCAGGTCGAGATCCCGCTCGACTGGATCAGCAAGATCGACGCCAAGAAGAGCGACGAGGACTTGACCGACCAGGAGATCCGTCCGCTGGCCGAGCAGTGGATCGAGGAGAATTCCGAGAAGGTTTCCACCTGGCTGGAGCGGGCCCGCGTCGCGGCGACCCAGGCCGCGGAAAAGTAAGGGCGAGACGAAAGCCCGGCCGCGGGCGGCGTTTTCTCACGCCGTCCGCGGCGCCGCGGGGCCGCCGCCCCGTCACGGCCGTGTCAGCCATCGGGCGCCGGGAGGCAGCGTGATACGCGTGGAAAACCTCACCAAGATCTTCGGCCCGGATGCGGCCTCCGTCCTGCCCGCGGTCGAGGAAGGCAAGACCAAGAGCGAGATCCAGTCGGAAACCGGGCATATCGTCGGCGTCAACAACGCCAATTTCGAACTCGCGGCCGGGCAGGTCTTCGCCATCATGGGCCTGTCGGGCAGCGGCAAATCCACCCTGATCCGCTGCATCAACCGCCTGATCGAACCCACCGCCGGCAAGATCTATCTCGACGACCCCGACCAGGGAGAACGCGACATCACCGCCATGTCCATGCCGGAGCTGCGCGAACTGCGCGCGAACCACATGAGCATGGTGTTCCAGCGTTTCGCCCTCTTCCCCCACCGCACCGTGCTGGAAAACACCGTCTACGGCCTGGAAATCCAGGGCCGCCCGTGGAAGGAAAGTGCGGACACCGGCCGCAAGATGCTGGAGATGGTGGGCCTGGCGGAGTGGGCGGAGGCCTATCCCAGCGAGCTTTCCGGCGGCATGCAGCAGCGCGTCGGCCTCGCCCGCGCGCTGGCGACCGAAGCCAAGATCATGCTGATGGACGAGCCGTTTTCGGCGCTCGACCCGCTGATCCGCGTCCACATGCAGCAGGAACTGCTCAAAATCCAGGAACGCTTGGCGCGCACGATCCTCTTCATCACCCACGACCTGGACGAGGCGATGTACATCGGCGACCGCATCGCGATCATGGATGCGGGCAAGATCGTGCAGATCGGCACGCCGGAGGAAATCCTCACCAACCCGCGCACGGAATACGTGGCCCGCTTCGTCGAGCACGCGGACCCCACGAACGTCATCACCGCGCGCACGATCATGCTGCCCTTCGACGGCGGCTGGTTCGAAACCGTGGACTCGGGCGGCGACGGCCGGTGGCTCGCCCGGCGCGGCCAGCCCCACGTCACCTACCACCTCTCCGCGTCGGGCGGGTTCGCGGGCATGGCGGTCGAGGGCGAAGCCGCCACGGTGCGGTCCCTGAACGAGGTTCTGGACGAGATCGAGAAGAGCGGCACGCAGGGCCGTCGGCGGCACGACGTGGCGCTGTCGTGTGCGCCGGACACCGTGCTCGGCGACCTGCTGCGCGGGCGCACCTACGCCACGCTGCCGGCGGTGGTGATCGACGGCGACGGCACCGCCCGGGGCGTGATCGACGAAACCGAACTCATCGGCGGCATCCTGGAAAAGCGCGGCACGGCGGGTGCCGCCGGCGCGGCCTGACCGCATCGGGCCCGAAAACGGGCGGGGGACACGCCATGACACTCGAGGCAGTGACCGAGGCGGTGCCGCCGCTGGCCAGCGTCTTCGACGTGGTCGACATCCCCGCGCGGCAGTATGCCGCCGCGCTGGTGGACTGGATCGTCAACACCTTCCAGGGCGTCTTCCGCAGCTACCTCAGCCCACCCGTGCGCGCCGTGCTGACGGCCGTGCAGTGGGTGCTGCAGACCATTCCGTCCCTGGTTCTCATCCTGCTGTTCGGGCTCGCGGGCTGGCGGCTCGCCTCGTGGAAGGTCGGAGTGTTCGCGGTGATCGCACTGGTCGCGATCGGCCTCGTTGGCATCTGGGATCAGTTCATCCTGACGCTGTCGCTGATCGTGACGGCGGTGGTGTTCTCCACGATCATCGGGCTGCCGCTGGGCATCGTGTCCTCGCGCAGCGACGGCTTCTTCAACGCCATCCGCCCGATCCTCGACATCATGCAGACGACGCCGCCCTTCGTGTATCTGGTGCCGGCGGTGATGCTGTTCGGGATCGGCAACGTGCCGGGGCTGATCGCCACGATCGTCTTCGGCATGCCCCCCATCATCCGCCTGACCAACCTGGGCATCCGGCAGGTGAACGAGGAATACGTCGAAGCCGGGCTCGCCTTCGGCTCCTCGCCGCGGCAGCTGCTGTGGAAGATCCAGTTCCCGCTGGCGATCCCCACCATCATGGCCGGGCTGAACCAGACCATCATGCTGTCGCTGTCGATGGTGGTGATCGCCGCCATCATCGGCGCGGGCGGCCTGGGGCTGGACGTCTACCAGGGCCTGCAGCGCCTCAACATCGGGCAGGCCTTCGTCGGCGGCGTTGGCATTGTCCTGCTGGCGATGGTGCTCGACCGCATCACCCAGGCGCTGGGCGGCCCGCGGCGGCGATAGCGCGATTTCACCCCGCCGCGTTTTCCAGCGCCCGGCCCAGGTCGGCCTTGAGGTCTTCGACGTCCTCCAGCCCCACGGAGACGCGCACCAGCCCGTCGGTGATGCCCATGTCCGCGCGCTCGTCGGCGGGGATGCGCTGGTGCGTCGTCGTCGCCGGGTGGGTGATGAGCGTCTTGGAATCGCCGAGGTTGTTGGAGATGTCGATGACGTCGAGCGCGTTCAGCACCTTGAAGGCGTGCGCCTTGCCGCCCGCGAGCTCGAACGCCACCAGCGTGCCGCCCCGGTCCATCTGCCGGCGCGCGAGCTGTGCCGACTCGCTCTCCCCGCGCGTGGGGTAGCGCACGCGCGTCACGCCCGGCTGTTCGGCCAGGAAGTCGGCGAGCGCCTCGGCATTGGCGCACATGCGCTCCAGCCGCAGGGTCAGCGTTTCCAGGCCCTTCACCAGCAGCCACGCGTTGAAGGGGCTGAGCGAAGGGCCGGTGTGGCGGAGGAAGGGTTGCAGGGTGTCGGCGACGAAGCTTTCGCTGCCGAGCACCGCGCCGCCCAGCGAGCGCCCCTGCCCGTCGATGTGCTTCGTGGCGGAGTAGATCACCACGTCCGCGCCCCATTCCAGCGGGCGCTGGAGCACCGGCGTGGCGAAGACGTTGTCCACCACCACGCTCGCCCCGGCCTCGCGCGCCAGGCCGCAGACGTGGGCCAGGTCCACCACGTCCAGCGTCGGGTTCCCCGGCGTTTCCAGAAACACGACGTTGGTGGGCTTGCTGAGCGCGCGCTCCCAGCCGTCGCGGTCGTCGGCGTCGACCAGCTCGTAGTCGATGCCGAAGCGCGGCAGGATGGTGGTGATGATGTACTGGCACGAGCCGAAGAGCACGCGCGAGGCCACCACGCGGTCGCCCTGCTTGAGCTGGCACATCAGCGCGGCGAAGACGGCCGCCATGCCGCTGGAGGTGGCCATGCACGCGCCCGCGCCTTCGAGCTGGCGCAGGCGCTCCTCGAACATCGACACCGTGGGGTTGGCGTAGCGCGAATAGACGTAGCGCTTGTGCTCGCCCTTGAACGCGGCCTCGGCCTCCTCCGCGCTTTCGTAGACGTAGCCGGAGGACATGTAGATGGCCTCGGCCGTCTCCTGGAACTGGCTGCGCCGCAGCCCGCCCCGGATCAGCTTCGTCTGGGCCGTCCAATCATCGTGGTCGTGCGCACCGTCGTCCGTCATCGCCGCCTCGCCTGCGCGTGCCTCTAAGGAAGTGGTTCCTTACGTGGCCGCGCATCGTGACCGCGACGCCCGCTGGGTCAAGGAAGCTGTCGGCGATTTGATCGCCGCTGTCAGGAGATGGCGGCAGTAACCGCCCGCGCATGAGGGCGGACGGCACGCAGCCACCGCCACCCGTCATTGCCCGGTTCATGCCACCGGACTTGATCCGGTGGCATGAGCGCGGTGATGACGGTGGGTGGGGAAGTCGAGGTGCAGGCGGCTGCCCCAGCCGTCATCGGCCGCGGACCACCGGATGGGCGCCGTCGCATGGCCGGGCAACCCGGCGCGGGGCCGATGCCACGCTATGCTGCGACGGGGCATTGCCGCTGTCGCGGGGACGCCGCAGGCGGGCCTACGGCCAATCCGCCCTAAGGTGCGGACTGCGACCGTCCCCAAGACTGACGCAAGCGCCTGATCTTCTCGGGCGTCCACCAGCTAATCGCTGCATGCATCTTGGCGTCTCACGCCAGGACGAGACCGTGGCGGGCGGTCGCGTTGTGTCTGCATGCATCGCCTGACTGAAGCGATTAAACGAGCTTTCGTTTAATCCTGCGTCCACGGCAAGCCGCGCACTTTCCAGCCGTTCGTGGTGCCGCGGTGGCCGTGGGTGTCTTTGTCGCCTTCGAAGCCTTCGGCGATGTTGTAGCAGCAGCGGTAGCCGGCCTCGGTGAGGGCCTGGGCGGCGGCGGCGGAGCGCTGGCCGGAGCGGCACAGCAGCGCGAGGGTGTGGTCGGGGGTCACGCCCTCGGCTTCCAGCTCCTGGCGGAAGACGGGGTTCACCTGCATCTCGGGGAAGACCTTCCACTGCACCGTGACCACGCGCTTGCCCAGGTCGGCGAGATCGGGCGTGCCGACGTACTTCCACTCGGCGTTGGTGCGCACGTCCACCAGGACGGCGTTCGGGTCCTCGGCCAGCAGGTTCCAGGTCTGCTCAGGGTCGATGTCGCCGGCGTAGCCCTCGGCCATCGCCTCGTCCTCTCGCGGTTGCATGCGCGCCGACGGTAGGCCGTGCGCGCGGTCACGCCAAGAGGGCCGCGTCACCTCGCGTCAGATGGGCCTGGGGTCGGACTTGAGAGACCCATGCGGTTCCGCGTGACCCCGGTGTCGAGTGATGAATGGGATTGACAGCCCACCGGCTCGCGCGCCTTCGGCGCGCAAACTGCCACAGTTTACGTAATGGCGCTGTAGGGCGAAAACAGCAGCGCCACGTAGCCGGCGTAAGCGAGCAACAGCACCACGCCTTCCGAGCGCGCGAGGCGGTGGCCGGTGATGAGCATCCCGATCAGCAGCACCGAGACGGCCAGCATCAGCCAGAGGTCGAGGCGCAGGAAGGCGGGGGCGATCTGGACGGGCACGATGGCGGCCGTCAGCCCCAGCATGCCGAAGACGTTGAAGACGTTGGAGCCGAGCGCGTTGCCCAGCGCCACGTCGGGGTGGCGACGGATGGCGGCGACGATGGCGGTCGCCAGCTCGGGCAGCGAGGTGCCGATCGCCACGAGGGTCACGCCGATCACGGCCTCGGAAATCCCGGCGCGCGTTGCGATGGCGCTGGCCCCGTCCACCAGCAGGCGCGAGCCGCCCACCAGCCCGGCGATGCCGACGAGGGTGAAGGCGATCCCCACCGGCAGGTAGCGCCGCGCCAGGCCGCCGTCGTCGGTCGCGTGTTCGGGCGGGGCCTCGCCGCGCCGCTCGGTGCGGTAGCAGTGGCCGATGAACCCGGCGAGCGCGACCACCATCGCCAGCCCGAGCGCGCGCGTGATCTCGCCATACAATCCCAGCGCCACGAAGACCGCGCTGGCGGCCACCATGGCCACGCCGTCGCGCCGGATCACGGCCCAGCGGCTGAGCACGGGCTGGATCACCGCCGCCGTGCCCAGGATGAGCATGAGGTTGGCGACGTTGCTGCCCAGGATGTTGCCGACCGTGATGGCGTGATGGCCGGTCAGCGCGGCCTGGAGCGTGACGAGGAACTCCGGGGCGGAGGTGCCGAAGCCCACGATCACCAGCCCGGTGAAGAGCGGCGACACACCCGCCCGGCGCGCCAGCCCGACGGCGCCGCGCACGACGCTCTCGCCGCCGAGGAACAGCAGCACGAGGCCGCTCACGACGTAGATGTAATCCATGCAGACCGTCGAGCCGCTACCCGGTTGGGAAAACCGCCCCGGCAATACGCGGGCGCACCCCGGTTGAGCAAGCCCGTCGGCGCGTCGCCCCGCCCCCGGCGTCAGCGCCAGAGGCGCCCCTCGCCGTCGTAGATGCGGGTGGCGGCAAGCAACTGGGTGACGCGCACGCGCTCCGACCCGGCGATGGGAAGCAGCAGCCGCTGGAAGCGCAGGGCGGCGCCGGGCGCACGCCAGCGCATGTGGCCGTCGCGGAAGACGGGGCGGCAGCGGCCCCGGCAGGTGCGCGCGTCCTCCCACTCCGGCTCGCTTTCGGGGATGTCCGGCAACGCCTCCACCAGCGTCAGGCCGGTGGGCTCGAAGCCGAAGACGTCGCGGTGGTGGGCGCCCGCCACGCGGATGCGGAAGCCGCCGTCGCGCAGGCAGTCCAGCAGCATCACACCGGGCAGCAGGCGGGGGAAATCCACCGGATCGATTTCCGCGCGCGAGGGCAGCGCGTCGCGCTCCAGATGCGCGAACCACAGCCGTGCCAGATGGTTCAGCTGATCGTCCGCGTGCGGCGGCACGCCGTCCGGGTCGGCAATGACGGTGGCGAAGTCTTCAGCGCTGTGCACCGCGTCCACTCGGCAACCATCCCGCGAATCCGTCGAGCGCTCCGCGCGCAGAATGCATTCGCGGGACGGTCTGTCAAAGCTGGTTCGCTTTCCCTACCGCATGCGAATCAGCTATGACAGCCTACATCTTGCGAGGTCCTTGCAGGGCCGATTTTTTCCACGCATCGCCCGACGTGGCGACCCACCCACATCAGCCAGCGGAACGAGGCCGAACGACGAATGGCGCGCCGCACGTCGCACGGACTCCGGCCCTGCCGGAAACTGCTTGTCGCCAACCGCAGCGAAATCGCCATCCGCGTGTTCCGGGCGGCGAACGAGCTGGGCATCCGCACCGTCGCCGTCTACTCGCACGAGGACCGCTTCGCGCTCCACCGCTTCAAGGCGGACGAAAGCTACCTCGTGGGTGAGGGCAAGGAACCCATCAACGCCTACCTGGACATCGAGGACATTCTGCGTGTGGCGCACGAAGCCGGCGTGGACGCCATCCACCCCGGCTACGGCTTCCTGTCCGAGAACCCCTACTTCGCGCGGCGCTGCGCGGAAAACGGCATCACCTTCATCGGCCCGCGCCCGGAGACGATGGAGCAACTGGGCTCCAAGATGCAGGCGCGCCACATCGCGGAGGACGCGGGCACGCCCACGATGCCGGCCTCCAGCGCCCTGCCGCGCGACGACGACGAATGCCGGCGCATCGCCGAGGAGATCGGCTTCCCCGTCATGCTCAAGGCGAGCTGGGGCGGGGGCGGCCGCGGCATGCGCGTCGTGGAATCGGCGGACGACCTGCCCGAGCAGCTCGGCGCGGCGCGGCGTGAATCCCTGGCGGCCTTCGGCAGCGACGAGATCTTCTTCGAGAAGCTGGTGCGCCGCGCGCGGCACCTGGAAGTGCAGATCATGGGCGACGAGCACGGCAACGTCGTCCACCTCTACGAGCGCGACTGCTCCCTCCAGCGCCGCCACCAGAAGGTCGTGGAGCGCGCCCCGGCGCCGCAGCTGGACCCGCAGGTGCGCGACGGGCTCTGCCGCGCGGCGGCGCGGCTGGCGGAGGCCGTGGGCTACGTCAACGCGGGCACGGTCGAGTTCCTCTACGACGTCGACGAGCAGCGCTACTACTTCATCGAGGTCAACCCGCGCATCCAGGTCGAGCACACTGTTACCGAGGAGGTCACGGGCGTCGATCTGGTAAAGGGGCAGATCCAGATCGCCTCGGGCGCCGAGATCGGCAGCAGCGAGTCCGGTGTGCCGCGCCAGCGCGACATCGTGCTCGACGGCCACGCGCTGCAGTGCCGGATCACGACCGAGGACCCGCAGAACAAGTTCATCCCGGACTACGGCCAGATCGCCGCCTACCGCGGGGCGACCGGCTTCGGCATCCGCCTGGACGGCGGCACGGCCTTCTCCGGCGCGGTGATCACGCCCTTCTACGATTCCCTGCTGGAAAAGGTCACGGCCTGGGCGCCCACGGCGGACGAGTGCGCGGCGCGCATGGTGCGTGCCCTGCGCGAGTTCCGCATCCGCGGCGTGGCGACGAACCTGCGCTTTCTGGAAAGCCTGATCTGCCACCCGACCTTCCGCACCGGCGTCATCACCACGCGCTTCATCGACGAGACGCCGGAGCTGTTCGACTTCCCCGCGCGCCGCGACCGCGCCACGCGCCTGCTGACCTTCCTGGGCGACGTGATCGTCAACGGCAATCCGGAAGTGGCCGGGCGCACCTGGCCCGACTCCTGCCCCGCCGCGCGCAAGCCCGCGCTGCCCGACATCGACCCGCCGGCGGGCAGCAAGCAGGTGCTGGACGAGCGCGGGCCGGACGGCCTGGCGCAGTGGATGCTCGACCAGAAGCGCCTGCTGGTGACCGACACCACGATGCGCGACGCCCATCAGTCGCTGCTGGCCACACGCTTCCGCACGCACGACCTGGAGGCTGTGGCGCCGCACTACGCCCGGCGCCTGCCGGAGATGTTCTCCATGGAATGCTGGGGTGGGGCGACCTTCGACGTCGCCTACCGCTTCCTCAAGGAGGACCCCTGGGAGCGCCTCGCCCATCTGCGCCAGCAGATGCCCAACCTGCTGCTGCAGATGCTGCTGCGCGGGGCGAACGGCGTCGGCTACAAGAACTACCCCGACAACGTCGTGCGCTTCTTCATCCAGCAGTCGGCGAACGCGGGCATCGACGTCTTCCGCGTGTTCGACTCCCTGAACTGGGTGGAGAACATGCGCGTGGCGATGGACGAGGTCCGCAACACCGGCAAGGTGTGCGAGGCCGCCATCTGCTACGCGGGCGACCTCTCCGACCCGCACGAGGAGAAGTACGACCTCAAGTACTACGTCGCCATGGCGAAGGAGCTTGAGGCCGCGGGCGCGCACATCCTCGGCATCAAGGACATGGCCGGGCTGTGCAAGCCGGAGGCGGCGCGCAAGCTCGTCGCCACGCTCAAGCAGGAGATCGGCATCCCGATCCACTTCCACACCCACGACACCAGCGGCATCGCCGCCGCCAGCGTGCTCGCCGCCAGCGACGCGGGCGTGGACGCCGCCGACGCCGCCATGGACGCCATGAGCGGGCTGACCTCGCAGCCCAACCTGGGCTCGATCGCCGAGGCCCTGCGCTACGGCGAGCGCGACACCGGCCTGGAGTCCGAGGCCATCCGCGAAACCTCGACCTACTGGCGCGGGGTGCGCAAGTACTACCGGCCCTTCGAGCCGGAGATCCGCTCTGGGGCCAGCGAGGTCTACCAGCACGGCATGCCCGGCGGGCAGTACACCAACCTCTTCCAGCAGGCGCGCTCGATGGGGCTGGAGGCGCGCTGGCCCGAGATCGCGCGCACCTACGCCCAGGTGAACGAGCTGTTCGGCAACATCGTGAAGGTGACGCCCAGCTCCAAGGTCGTGGGCGACATGGCGCTCTTCATGGTCTCCAACGACCTCACGCCCGAGGCCGTGGTCGATCCCAACCGCCCGATCGACTTCCCGGAATCGGTCGTGCAGTTCTTCCGCGGCGACATCGGCCAGCCATACGGCGGCTTCCCCAAGCAGCTCCAGCAGAAGGTGCTCAAGGGGGAGCAGCCGCTCACCGAGCGCCCCGGCGCGGTGCTGGCGCCGGTGGACCTGGAGGCCGAGCGCACCGAGGCCGAGAAGAAGACGAAGCGCGAGATCGGGGATCAGTGGCTCGCCAGCTACCTGATGTATCCTTCCGTGTTCGTGGACTATCTCAAGCACCGGCGGCAGTACGGCAACGTCTCGGTCGTGCCCACCCCGGCCTTCTTCTACGGCCCGAACGTGAACGAGGAGATCAACGTCGACATCGAGCCCGGCAAGCGCCTGATCGTGAACTATCTGGCCGCCAGCCAGCCGGACGAGGAAGGCAAGCGCACCATCTTCTTCGAGCTCAACGGCCAGCCGCGCACGGTGGCGGTGCAGGACCGCGCGATCGCGGCCACGGGACGGGCGCACCGCAAGGCGGACGAGAGCGAGCCGGGCCAGGTGGGCGCGCCCATGCCGGGCATGCTCATCTCGGTGTCGGTGCAGAAGGGTGACACCGTCGAGGCCGGCGACCGCCTGTTCACGATCGAGGCGATGAAGATGGAAACCGCCGTCTACGCCGAAACCGGCGGCACGGTGAGCCACATCGAACTCGGCGCCGGCACGCGCGTCGAGCAGCACGACCTCGTGCTGGAGCTGGATACCGGGTAAATTCACCCAAGGCCCCAGCCTTGGGTGTAAAATTTACCCGTACACCAGAACCAGAGCCCAAGCGGTCGTGGCGGCCTGACCGCGCCGCCACCGACGACCTCGATGCGCCCCGCCGGCCCGCGCCGGCGGGGCGTTTTTGCTCCCACGCGCAGATTCACGCACGAGCGAACGGATCATCCAATGATCCGTTCTACGGCGATCTGC
>NZ_FNCE01000017.1 GCF_900100655.1 Limimonas halophila | reverse complement strand
CCGCGTCCCATTGTTCTTGCATGCTCGGGACGCGGTGACCGCGTCCCGCGGGGCGCCGTTTATTGAAAACGGCCTTTCCGTTGGAGCACTTCGATCTTGTAGCCGTCCGGGTCCTGGACGAAGAAGAACCGCGCCGACAGACCCGCGTCGGTGTTGATCTCCTTGATGTCCTGGGGCTTCAGACCGAGCTGCTGAAAGCGCGCGTGCTCGGCGTCCAGGTCGTCCACCGCGAAGGCCACGTGGCCGTAGCCGTCGCCCAGATCGTAGGGCTCTTCGCGGCCGTGATTGACGGTCAACTCGATTTCGAAATCGTTTTCCTCATTGCGCAGGTAGATCAGCGAGGCACTGCCGAGATCGAACCGGTCAGCCACCTGCAACCCGAAGGCCTTGTTGTAAAAATCGATGGAACGGTCCGCGTCGAGGACGCGGATCATCATGTGGATCGCCTTGGCCATATCCACTCCCATGGTGCTGTGCTCGTGAGGTCAGGCTACCCCACGAGCCAGCGCCGTGGTGGTAGCCGGCTACTACACCGCCGCTTCGCGCGCCGCGGCCGCATCGCCTGGCGCGGGAGCATCGGCCGCGCCGCGGATGGCGTCGGGGTTCTTCAAATACAGCACGCACGCATTGCGCAACAGCGAGGTGAAATTGCTGACCTCGCCGTGGATCTCCAGCGCCTCTTCATACAAGCGGGCGAGGAAGCGCGGCGTGGTCATGCCCTGGATGGCGGCGATCTCGTCCAGGATTTCCCAGAACTGGGCTTCCAGCCGGATGCTGGTGGCATAGCCCGCCAAGCGCACCGATCGCGTCTTGTAGGCGTAGCTGCCGGGGTCCTGCCCGGCGATCACGTTGCACATGCCAACCCCCTGCGCAGCAAACCAACCGGCCGGCACCGTGGGGGCGGCCCGGCGGCAACCGGGACTGATGCCCGACCAGGACAATCTTGCGCCGAAGAAGTTTCCCTGTCGAGCCGCCCCGGCGCCGGCAAGCGCGGCGGTCAGCGCGAAAACAGCTTGCGCAGGTTGTCCAGGCCCGCGGCGTAGACGTCCTGAAGGGCCTGCTGGGCCTGCTCGGCCTCGCCCACCGGATCGAAGGTGCTGGACCAGGTGACCACGGCCTCCTGGCCGTCGGGCTCGACGTGGATGGTGCCCTTGTAGTTGCTCACCGGCAGCGGGCCCGGATGAACCATCGTGTAGGTGTAGGTGCGGCTGCCGTCGTCGTTGTTCACGAGTTCCTCGACGATCTGGCTGCCGTCGCCGAGCGTCAGCCGGCGGGTGTTCTCGTCGTCGCCGGGCTCGCTCGCGCTCACCGCCGGATGCCAGTCGGCGAGCCGGAAAAAGCCACCGACCAGTTCCCAGACATCGTCCGCCGGAGCCGGCACGCGCCGGCTCATGGTCACTTCCGTCATCAACGCCTCCCCGTTTTGGTGCGTCGTCGGCCGCCAGCGGGGCCGATACATGGGGGCAGGCTGCCACGCTGCAGCGCCGCACCAAGCGGGGAGCGCCTTCATATTTTCGTGATAGAAGCCGGCACAGGTCGAAAAAACGGCCCGCTCGCGCGCACGAGCGGGCCGTGTGGAAACCGTCGGGCGCCCCGACGGCGGCCTGTCGGGGCGACCGGCGCGGAACCAGCCTCAGCCGGTGCCAAGGATGGACTTGGCGTTGTCCAGCGCCTCGTCGAAGCCCTTCATCCAGTGCTGGACGCGGCTGCGGTCGGCGCGCGTCAGGCGCCGGTCGCTGACCGCCTCCGAGAAGGTCATGCTGTAGAGGTCCATCAGCGCGTAGGTGCGCGACTTCAGATAGGGCATCTCCACCACGGCGCCGTCCATCCATTCCAGCGCCGCCTTGCCCTTGCCGCCGCGGACCTCGCCGGTTTCGGGATCGGTGTAGCCATCGAACAGGATGAAGTCGGCGGCCTCGCCGAAGCCGAGGTTCTTGATCGCCACGTACTCGGGCACGGTGCCGAATTCGTCGATGGCCTCCTTCACCGAGCGCGCGGAGCCCAGCAGCGGGCTCATCACCACCGCGATCACGGGCGTGAAGCCCTCGCTGGCGTATTCCTGCATGAGCGCGGGCGCGCCGCCCGCGAACAGGCGCTTCATCTCGGGCAGCGAGCCGCCCGGCAAGTCCACCAGGATGGCGTCGGGGTGGTCCGTTTCGTCCAGCACGTTCATCAGGGTGTCGCGCTGGTGCTCGTCGCGCACATCGAAGGGCACAACGCCTTCCGTCGCCGACTGCTGGGTGAGGAGCTGGCCCTCCTCGTCGCGCTGACCGTAGTACTGGAAGAACTGCCCGACCGCGCCGTCGCCGTCGTAGGCGGCGACCGTCTTCTTGTCGCGGCGCAGCCGGTCCAGCAGCGCGCGCGCGAAGGTGGTCTTGCCGCTGCCGCCCTTTTCGCCGATCACGAAAATGGCGCGACGCTTCTTCTTCTGTGCCATCTGGCTCCTCGCTTCTGCATCTGACACGTCGCCGGAATCGCTCGCCCGGATAGGGCCCCTAGACGTCCTCGTCGAACCCGGAATGCCGGCGCGCCGCCTCGCTGCGGCTGGTGTTCGCGGGCGCTCGCTGCCCGCGCCGCTGCCCCTGCTGCCCGCGGCCGGCGGCGAGATCCTCCGCCTTGCCGGGGTCGCGCAAATAGGTGCGCAGGGTGTTCACCGTGACGTGGAAGCCCTGCTCGCGGAGCACCTCGACGATCTGCTCGCGCCGCCAGCCCGCCTGCTCCATGGCGCGGATCTCGTCGCGCATCTGGCGCACGGCCTCGCGCGTGGTGTAGGCGTCTCGCGGCGGCGCCTCCTCCGCCTTCTCCGCGAGCGTGCGCCGGAGCTTTTCCACGAAGGCCGGGTCGTAGGTCCTGCCGCGATCCGCCATGACGCCCCACCAATCCCGCCACGCGTTCTCCTTTCGGGTACCTGTCCACAGGCCGCCCGGCAAGCCCCGATACGCTTTTGACACGGATTCTGCGATTCAGCGCTCACGCTGCTGATACGCACATCGGACCATCGCCGACGCCCTTCGGGCTTCTTCAACGAAAAACTTTGATAAACTTTCTGGCATATGTACCGGCATCAGAAATGACATTATTGGCGGTATTGTAATCGGGATGACGCTGCGATGGCCCGACGGTGCCGAATCGGGGGCGGTGCAACGGCGGACGTGGCCGGGCGGCGGTTACCGCCCGACCACGGCCCGCCCGACCGGCTCGAAGCGCATCACGTAGTAGGGCGGCTCGGCCGTGTTCTTGCCCTTGTTCAGGAAGGGCGCGCGGTGGAGCTGGTTCACCGTGACGTAGGCGTGCCCGTCGGGGCCCATGGCGAAGCCGTCCGGCCACAGCAAACGGTCGTCCCGGATCAGGCGGTCGTAGGTGCCGTCGGGGCGCGTCACGCCCACAGCGTTGTGGCCCAGATCGGTGATGTAGACGTTGCCATCAGCGTCGATTGTGATGCCGTCGCTGACCGGCTTGTCGCCGTAGGTCTGGATCCGCGCGGCCAGTTCCTCGCGGCTCAGTTCGGCGTCGAGAAGATCCGCCGCGCGCACGCGGTACACCTTGGTCCCGTTCATGGCGCCGTAGTAGACCCAGGTGTTGCTGGGATCGATCGCGATCGGGTTCACCCCCACGCGCGCCGGCTCGGCGTCGGCGCTCGCGCCCTGGGTCACGACGCCGCCCTCGACGGTCATGTCGACGTCCTCGGGCACCACGGTTTCGTGCCCGGCGAGCACGCGGCGCGCATGGCCGGTTTCCAGGTCCACGACGATCAGCGCCGGCTCGGGGCCGCCGAAGTCCGCCAGGTAGAGCGCGTCGTGAGCGGGATCGACCGCGAGGTCGTTGGGGAAGGACCCCTTGGGCGCGGCGTGGCGCGGCAGCGTGATGACGCGGTGCAGGCGGTCGCGGCGCGTATCCCAGGCGACGATGCGCGGCTGCGGCGCGCCGTTGTCGGCCATCCAGACGATGCCGCGCTGATCGGCGACGAGCCCGAGCACGGCGTGCAGGCCCTTCCCGTCCCGCCCCGGCGGCGTCGCCCACGTCTCGTTCGGGAAGGGTTCCACGCCCTCATCCGTGAGCGTCACCACGCGGTGCTCGGGGCCGTAGAACTGGTGCTGGCTGAAGACGACCTGCCCGCCCGGCGTGACGGCGACGTTGCCCGGCGGCTGCTCGAGCTCGGCAACGACCTCCAGCCCGCGGTCCTGGGCCGCTGCGCTCACGGGCAGCACCGCCGCCACGGCCAGGGCCGCCAGGACGCTCGCCAATGCGCGAATCATGCCGCTTGTCCTCCCGCATTCGTGGATTGTGCTGCCGCCAGCCAACAGCCGCACCGGCCCGAACGCAAACGGCGCCGTCCCGCAGCCGGAACGGCGCCGCGTCGCCCCGTCAAACGGCCAGGGTGTCAGATCATGTACTGCCCGCCGTTGGCCGTCAGCGTGGAGCCGGTGATGAAGCCGGAATCGTCGCGCGCCAGGAAGGCGACACAGCGCGCGATCTCCTCGGGCTCGCCCAGCCGGCCCACCGGGATGTGCGGCAGGATTTTCTCGTCGATCACCTTCTGGGGCATCTTCTGCACCATGTCGGTGCCGATGTAGCCCGGCGCGACGGCGTTCACCGTGACACCCTTGTTGGCGTTTTCCAGCGCCAGCGACTTGACGAAGCCGAGGATGCCCGCCTTGGCGGCGGCGTAGTTGCCCTGGCCGAACTGGCCCTTCTGCCCGTTGATCGAGGAAATACAGATGATGCGCCCGAAGCCGCGCTCGCGCATGCCCTCGATCACGTTGCGCGAGCAATTGAAGACGGAATTGAGGTTGGTGTTGATGACGTCGGTCCACTGCTCCGGCGCCATCTTGTGGAGTGTGGTGTCCTTGGTGATGCCGGCGTTGTTCACCAACACGTCCACGGGGCCGAGGTCGTTTTCCACCTGCTGGATCCCGCCCCGGACGGCCTCGAAGTCGCTGACGTCGAACTTGTAGACGGGGATGCCCGTCTCCTCGCGGAACGCCCGTGCGGCGTCGTCGTTGCCGCCGTAGTTGGCGGCCACCTGGTAGCCTTCGTCGCGCAACGCGACGCAGATGGCGTGGCCGATGCCACGGGTGCCGCCGGTAACCAGAGCCACACGCGCCATGCTCGTCCCTCCCTGTCCAGCTTTCCCCGGCCCCGCCGCAATGGCGCGGCCGGGGGTTTCGCATCCGTATCCCATGGGATCACGTTAAACGAACGCTGGAAAGAGAGCCGCGCATGGCGCGCGGGCGCTAACCCACGCGGATTACCGCTCGATGCACATCGCGATGCCCATGCCGCCGCCGATGCACAGCGTCGCCAGCCCCTTGTGGACGTCGCGGCGCTTCATCTCGTGCAGCAAGGTCACCAGGATGCGGCAGCCCGACGCGCCGATGGGATGGCCCAGCGCGATGGCGCCGCCCTTCACGTTCACCTTGTCGGGGTCCAGTCCCAGGTCCTTCACGACCGCGATGGACTGGGCGGCGAAGGCCTCGTTGGCTTCGACGAGGTCGAGGTCGCCGACGCTCCAGCCCGCCTTCTCCAGGGCCTTGCGGCTGGCCGGGATGGGGCCCACGCCCATGATCGACGGGTCGACGCCGCAGGTCGCCCAGGACACGATCCGGCCCAGCGGCTTGACGCCGCGGCGCTCGGCCTCGCCGGCCTTCATCACGGTCACGGCGGCGGCGCCGTCGTTGATGCCGGAGGCGTTGCCGGCGGTGACGCTGCCCTCCTTCTCGAAGGCGGGCTTCATGCCGGCGAGCGATTCCGTGGTGGTGCCGTGGCGGGGATGCTCGTCGGTGTCGACCGTCTGCTCACCCTTGCGGGTCTTGATGGTGACGGGGACGATCTCCTCCTGGAAGCGGCCGGCCTGCTGCGCCGCCTCGGCGCGCTGCTGCGACTGCGCGGCGAACTGGTCCTGCTCCTCGCGCGTGATCTGCCACTGGCGCGCGACGTTCTCGGCCGTGCCGCCCATGTGATAGCCGTTGAAGACGTCCCACAGGCCGTCCTTGATCATCGTGTCGACGAACTTCACGTCGCCCATCTTGTGCGGCGAGCGCAGGTGCGCGGCGTGCGGCGCCTGGGTCATGCTCTCCTGCCCGCCGGCGACCACGATGTTGGCGGCGCCGGTCTGGATCGCCTGCAGCCCCTGGGCGACGCTGCGCAGCCCCGAGCCGCAGAGCTGGTTGAGCGCGTAGGCCGTGCGCTCCTGCGGAATGCCGGCCCAGATCGCCGCCTGACGCGCCGGGCCCATGCCGGTGGCGGCGGTGAGGATCTGGCCCAGCACCACTTCGTCGACGTCGCTGGGCTCGCAGTTGGCGCGCTTCAGCGCTTCCTTGATGGCCACGGTGCCGAGTTCGGCTGCAGAAAGCGCAGCCAGGCCGCCGTTGAAGGCGCCCACGGGGGTGCGCGCGCCCCCGGCGATGACGATGTCCTCGGTGCCGCCGGCACTGGCGTCGGCAGAGACGGTCATGGGGTCCATCCTCCCTCGATACACTGCGGCCGGCGTTCGCCGCCGGCCGGGTCCTGTCGGCGGAATTGTGCGGCCAAAGCGCGCACGCGTCTAGGTGCGCTGCACAATCGGCGCGGCCGTGCCGAGCGTGGCGTGCAGCCAGTCGCGCAGCGGTTTCCAGGCGGCGTCCGCCGCCCGGCTGCTCGTGACCATGCCGATGTGGCCCAGCTCGGGCGTTTCCACCCGAACGTCGGCGAGCTGTTGGGTGAGCGCCAAGGCGCTTTCCGGCGGCACGATGCGGTCGGCCCGCGGCACCAGCGCGAAGGCGGGACAGCGCACAGCCGCCGGGTCCACGGGCCGCCCCGCGACGCGCCATTGCCCCCGCGCGGGTGTGTTGGCGCCGTACCACCCGTGCAAACACGCGCGCGCCGCGGGCGCCGCCAGGGGCACGCCGTCGTTCAACCAGTCCTCCACGGCAACAAAGCGCTCGGCGCGCTTGCCGCCGGGCATGCGGGCGAAGGCGGTAAACTTGCGCGCCGCCGTCATGGGGTCGAGCCCGGCGAAAAAGGTCTGCACCGCGTCCGTGGGCAACTCGCCCATCGTCTGCATCAGCGGCTCCATCGCCGTGGCCGCCTGCGCGGCGAGGCGCGCCTGCCCCGGGTTGGTGGCGTGGAAGTCCCACGGCGTCGCCAGCAGCGCCAGGCCCGCCACGTCGCGCGGGCGGCGCTGCGCCAACGCCAGGGCCAGCAGCCCGCCCATGCAGTAGCCGAGCACCACCAGCGGCCGGCCGCCCGCGGCTTCGCGCGCCGCATCCAGCGCCGCCTCCAGCCGGCCGGCGATGTAGGCCGTGAGGTCGAAGCCGCGCTCGACCTCGCCGGGCGCGTCCCAGTCCACCAGCAGCGGGCGCAGGCCGCTGGCCGCCAGGTGGCGCAGCAGGCTGGTGTCGGCCTTGAGGTCGAGGATGTAGGCGCGGTTGATGAGCGAGGGGATCGCCAGGATGGCGGGCGCGTCGGATCCCGGCCCGCCCGGCACGGCGCCGTAGTCGAGCAAGCGCGTCGTCCCCTCGCGCCAGATCGCGGGCGGCTCAGCGATGTCGCGGCGATAGGGGTGGCTGCGGTAGGCTTCGATGCCATCGAGCAGGGCGTGCTGCCGGGCGATCAGGGACCGCTGCAGCGCCGCGTTGAAAGCGACCGGATCGGCGTCGGCGAGGTCAGTCCTCAGCCGCGCCGCCGTTTCCGCCACCTGTGGACTCGAGGGCAGCGAGCCGCTCTTCCAGAGCGGCCAGACGGCGGCGGATGTCGTCCAGGTCGTCAGCGCCGCCGCCAGATGCACCGGCAGCGGCCGCGGCCCCTGGCGCGGCGGGCCCGCCGCTTCCGTCATGCGCGGGCGTCCCCCAAGCGGTCTGCCCCCAAGCCGTCTGCATCGCCGTCAAGAGCGCGGCGGGCGCGGCCGCGGGGCCAGCGAACCCGCCGCTTCCCGCAGGCTGGCCGCCGGCGGGCGTGCCGCCCCACAGCCCCATCGCCGCCCAGAAGCGCGCCAACGCGTCCGCCGTCGCGGGATCGTTCGCCAGCGCCGAGACCTGATCCTGCCACAGATCCAGGTAGCGCCGCGCAAGGTCGTCGGGGTCGGTGCGCTCGGTCATGGCCGCACGAGTTTAACGCCCTTCGCGCAAGCTGACCAGCATTGATGTCGCAGCGCACAATAACGGGCATGCAGGACGGCGTTGACAGCGAGTTGTGCACGCTCACAGATTTAGGTCGTGATTCCCATAGAGCACGCGCGCTCGCGGTGAGCCGGCAGGCGGAGACTTTCATGGCACGAGAAACGTCGGGTGGTAAAGCCCGCGGCAACAAGGCGAACGACATCGTCGTCATCAAGAAATACGCCAACCGGCGGCTCTACAACACCGCGACCAGCAGCTATGTCACGCTCGAGCACCTGCGCCAGATGGTGCGGGACGAGGTCGACTTCGCCGTCTATGACGCCAAGACGGGCGAGGACATCACGCGCTCCGTCCTCACCCAAATCATCGTCGAGGAAGAGGCGAAGGGCACCAATCTGCTGCCCATCAGCTTCCTGCGTCAACTCATCAGCTTCTACGGCGACAGCATGCAAACCGTGGTGCCCGCCTACCTGGAGCAGATGATGTCGGCCTTCGCCGCCAATCAGGAGCGCATGCGCGAGCAGATGCAGGAAACGATGAGCGGGATGTTCCCGTTCAGCGGCAACCTGCAGGAACTCGGGCGGCAGAACGCGGCGCTGATGGAAAGCGCGATGCGCATGTTCTCACCCTTCGGCACCGGCGCGAACCAGCAGGGCGAAGGGGAATCGGCGGCCGAGAGCGAAGGCCAGCGCCGGCAGCCGGACACGGCCCGCGAAGGCCAGGACGAGCAGTCGCTCGCCGAGTTGCAGAAGCAGGTCAACACGCTTCAGGAAAAGATCGAGCAGCTGACCCGCGAGCAGGGCGGCGACGAAGGCGCATCCACCAAGGACCCGAACACGCAGTAACCCGCGCGGGCACGTGGTCGGCGCCGACGAACCGTCGCGTGCTGCTCAGCCGGGCTGCGGGTCGCCGCTGTGCGCACCCAGCGCGGGCGTCATGGTGGCACTGCCGTCCGCCGGAACCGCCCACGGGCGCTCCACGCTCGGCCGGCCGAAGTAGAAGCCCTGCAGCAGATCGACGCCTTCGTCCGCCAGGATCCGTGCCTCCTCGGCGTTTTCCGTGCACTCCCCCACGACCGCCAGCTCGAGCGAGCGCGCCAGCCCGACGAGGTTGCGCACGAACAGTTTGTTCTGTGGCTCCACCGCGATGTTGCGCACGAAGGAGCCGTCGATTTTCACCACGTCGACGGTCAGCGACTTCAGATGCCGGAAGGTGGTGAAGCCTGCGCCGAAGTCGTCCAGCGCCAGCTTGCAGCCGAGCTCGCGCACCGTTTCGGCAAAGAAGGCGGTCTCGTCGAGGTCCTTGAGGGCGGTGGTTTCCGTGATCTCGACGATAAGGCGCCGCGCCACGTCGGGCCGGCCCTTGAGCTTGCTGATGAGCGCGCGCAGCCACGAGCGGTCGCCCGCCGTCAGCGCCGAGATGTTGATCGCCAGCATGATGTCCGGCTGCGCCCGCAACTGATCCACCGCCAGGTCCAGCACCCGGCGGTCCAGGGAACGCATGAGCCCGAGCTGCTCGATCACGGGCACGAAGCGCCCGGCCGTGAGGATCTCGCCGTCGCGCCGCTGCAGCCGCAGCAGGCATTCGTAGAACTGCACGTCGTGGGACCGCGCCCGCACAACGGGTTGATACGCGAAGGTGATCCGGCCTTCCTTGAGCGCCTCCTGCACCTCCGCGCCGGTGTCCAGCGAGATCTGGTAGGCGCGGCGCTGCTCCTCGGTAAGCTGGTAAAAGCCGGCGCAGTTGCGCCCCATGTTCTTGGCCTGGTGGAGGGCGCTGTCCGCCTTGGCCATGAGGTCGTAGCTGCTGTGCGACTGCGTGGGAAACACCACGACGCCCGCGGAAACGGTCACGCGCAGCGGGCCCGAGGGCGTGTCGATCGGCGTGCGGCGAATGTCCGCCACCGCGCGCTCGGCCACGCGCATGGCCTCGTTCTCGTCGCAGCGCATGAGGACGACGCCCAGGCGGTCGCCGCCGATGCGGCCGATGACGTCGGCGGCGCGCAGGCTGGCGTCCAGCCGCTCGCCGACGCGCACGAGCACGGCGTCGCCGGTCTCGGGCCCGTAGGCCGTGTTGATCATGGCGAGCTGGTCGATGCCGACCACGGCGAACGCGCCCGTGGTGCCGAAGCGCCCGGCCTCCGCCAGGGCCTGGTCGAGCGCCTGCCGCAGCCGGTGCTTGTTGAAGTGGCCGGTGAGATCGTCGTAATTGGCGAAGTATTCCAGGCGCGCTTCCATGGCCTTGCGGTCGTCGACCAGCCGCAAGGTGGCCAACAGCGTCGTTCCCGCCTGACCCTGCTGTGCCGCGCCGCGTTCGTGGACCCAGTGGTAGATCCCGTCGCCGGTATCCAGGCGGTACTCGCAGTCGTGCAGGGCGCCATTGGACAGGTGCGCGTCCATGGACTGCTGCCGGCGGCCCACGTCCTCGGGATGGATGCGCGCAATCAGGTCCTCGCCGGTGGCCGGGGGGCTGTCCGCGTGCTGGCCAAACACCGCCGTTACGGCCCCGTGCCAGCGAACCCCGTCGCCATCGAGATCCCACGCGCAAACGAGATCGCCCGCGGCCGCGACCGCAGCGTGAACCGGATCGCTCGGGTCGCCGTTGCCGCCGTCTCGGCGTGCCTGCGCCACCCCGGCCTCCTGACCGCTCCCGTGTCGTCGCGCGATGGCACGCGCGCACCTACGACCATCAAGGTTAGGCGTTGGGGGTTTAAGAAAACGTAACCGCACCACGGGTGGTCCACTTTGCAGCCCACCGAACGGGGGATGCGGGCGGCCTTGATGCGAGTCGGGTGATCGCGAATCCTGGCGGCACACGCTGCGCAGGAGACGGCAATGGTCACGGTGCCGGCCTACGGTCTTCCCAGCACGGTGACGCAAGCGCATCGGCACGAGGTTCCGGGCCGGTTCGCGCCAGCGATTCCGGCCATCGCCGAAACGCTCAGCACCGACAACCACGAAGATCCGACCGACGACCAGCGCCGCGGCGGCGGCGAAACCTTCACCACCAGCCTCGAGCGCAGCTTCGCGAGCGCGGGGGCCCAGCTTCACGGTGCACCGCGATTCGGGCTGGACTTGTCGAACAGCGCGTTCGCCAGCCTGTTCCACGAAACGCCGCCGCCCAAAGTCCGCCCCGCGCTGGCGCCGCGCGCCGCGATGGCGTATCGGCGACCCGTTCAAATGCCCCCCGACGGCGCCGAGCTTGCGCGCCGCGTTAGCCTAATGGTGTAAACCCGTATTCGGGAGATTCCCGCTTTGCGGGCATACCCCATTCAAAACACCACTTTTCCTTGCTTCCCGGCTGGATCGGTTCCATACATGGGCGTGCATCTCAGGGTTGGGGAACCACGCGCAGGGGGTCCAGCGTGCCTTCGCCGTCCGACACGCGCGAGATCGACACCCACGTCGGGGGCCGCATCCGTCAGCGCCGCATCATGCTGGGCATGACCCAGCACCAACTGGCCGACCGCCTGGGTATCACCTATCAGCAGGCGCACAAGTACGAGCGCGGCCTGAACCGTATTTCCGCCGGGCGCCTCTATCAACTCGCCCGCGTCCTCGATGTCGAGGTCGGCTACTTCTATCAAGGCCTGGACGACACGGCTGTGAGCCAGGATGCCAGCCAGCGCCTGTGCCTGGACATGGCGCGGAACTTCTCGGACATCACCGACGAACGCAAGCGCCACGCCCTCGCCCAGCTCACCCGCACCCTTGCCGACCGCGAGCGCGGCACCGAAAGCGAGGATCCGCCCGACACACATCGGGATGCAGGGAACGGCATCTGAATCCCGGCCCCGAAGCGCCGCGATGGGCTGACGCCCGTCAGCCGGTCAGCATGGTCTGCAGCGCCTGCGCGTTCATCGCCGCGTGGCCGGATTCGTCGTTGTCGAAAAAGCAGTACACGTCCCGGCCGTCATCCCGCCACGCGGCGATGCGGTCGCGCCACCCCGCCAGCGCCGCCGCGTCGTAGCTGCCGGTGTAGGCCGTTTGCCCCGGGCCGTGCAGGCGCAGGTAGACGAAGGACGCCGTCGCGCGGACGGGCGTGGTCCGCCCGCCCATGTCGGCGATGACGAGCGCGGCGTCTTGGCGCGTGAGCAGATCGAAAACGCTGTCGTTGTACCAGCTGTCGTTGCGGAACTCGAAGGCGTAGCGATGGCCGCTCGGCAGCGTTTCGAGAAAGGCGCGCAACCGGCCCAGGTTCAGGCCCATGTTGGGCGGCAACTGGAACAGAATCGGCCCCAGCCGGTCGCCCAGCACCTCGGCGGCCTCGAAGAAGGTGCCCGTGCTTTGATCCGGGTCCTTCAGCTTCTTCATGTGGGTGATGTAGCGGTTGGCCTTGACCGCGAAGGTAAAGCCCGCGGGCACCCCCTCGCGCCAGGCCGCGAAGCTGTCCGCGTCGGGCAGATTGTAGAAGGTGTTGTTGAGTTCCGTCGTGTCGAAGGTTCGCGCGTAGCGCGCCAGCATCTCGCCGGAAGCTGTGCCCTCGGGATAGAACGGCCCGATCCAGTGCCGGTAGCTCCAGCCTGACGTGCCGATGCGCACACGCCCCGCAGCCGTCATCCTCGCCTCCCGCGACGGAAAGGCCTTCGTGCAAAGCGTGCCGTGGCGACCCGGGTCGGGCAAACCCCCGCGAGCGGATACCGCGAATGTCCTGCCAGCGTGCCGGCCCAACGGCTCTGATCCAGGTCAAAGCATATCACGCTACGAACAGTTAACTGGCCTGCGCCGTCGGCGTCGGGCAAGATTGGACTGCGATCATGCGCCGCGCCCGGCCGGCGGCGATGGCCCTGGATGGGGCATCGGGCGGCGGTTATGTCTTGCACAGCCTCGTGGGAACAGCGGGGCCACAGCCAACCGGGTCGAGATGGAGACCAATCATGGATCCGCTGATCCTCTCGCGCATCCAGTTCGGCTTCACCGTCGCGTTCCACATCCTCTTCCCCGCCTTCACCATCGGGCTGTCGGCCTGGCTGGCGGTCGTGGAAGGGTTGTGGCTCAAGACGGGCCGGGATGTTTACTACGAGCTTGCCCGCTTCTGGAGCAAGATCTTCGCCGTGTCCTTCGGCATGGGCGTGGTGTCGGGCATCGTGATGTCCTATTCCTTCGGCACCAACTGGGCCGTCTTCTCCAACGCCGCCTCGCCCGTGATGGGTCCGCTGCTGGCCTATGAGGTGCTGACGGCCTTCTTCTTGGAAGCGGCCTTCCTGGGCATCATGCTGTTCGGCTGGAACCGCGTGCCGCGGTGGATGCACTTCACCGCCACGGTGCTGGTGGCCATCGGCACGTCGGTGTCCGCGTTCTGGATCCTGTCCGCCAACTCGTGGATGCAGACGCCGGCCGGGTTCGAGCTGCGCAACGGCGTCTTCTACCCCGAGGACTGGTTGGCGATCATCTTCAACCCGTCCTTCCCCTACCGCTTCGTGCACATGCTGTTCGCGGCCTTCCTGTCCACCGCGCTGGTGATCGGCGGCGTCGGCGCGTGGTACCTGCTCAAGCGCAAGAGCGTGCAGCACGGCCGCATCATGAGCGCCATGGCGGTGGGCCTGCTGGCGGTGATGGCGCCCGCGCAGCTGATCGTCGGCGACCTGCACGGCCTCAACACCCAGGAGCATCAGCCGCGCAAGGTCGCGGCCATGGAGGGCCACTGGGAGTCCAAGGCGGGCGCGCCGCTGATCCTGTTCGCCGTGCCCGACCAGGAAGCGCAGACCAACCACTTCGAGATCGGCATTCCCTATCTCGGCAGCATGATCCTGAAGCACTCCTGGACCGGCGAGGTCACGGGGCTGAAGGAGTGGGCGCCCGAGGATCAGCCGAGCGTGGGCTGGGTGTTCTATTCCTTCCGCATCATGGTGGCCATCGGGCTGGTCATGATCGCGCTGGGCCTGATCGGCGCCTTCCTGCTGTGGCGCGGCAAGCTGTTCCAGAGCCGCCGGTTCCTGCGGGCCCAGGCATCGGCGATCCCGCTCGGCTTCATCGCCGTGCTGACGGGCTGGATCGTCACCGAGGTCGGCCGCCAGCCCTACATCGTTCACGGCATCATGCGCACGAGCGAGGGCGTGACCCAGTCGCTCAGCGGCGGCGGCGTGCTGACGACCCTGATTCTCTTCGGGATCGTCTACACCATCATCTTCGGTGCCGGGATGTTCTACATGATCCGGCTGGCGATGAAGGGCCCCGAAGCGGATCAGCGCCCCGAGCCCGGCGGGCACCCGAAGCGGCCGCTCTCGGCCGTGAGCGACAGCACCGCCCCGGCGGAATAAGGAGAAGCGCGCCATGGAATTCTGGCTGCCCGCGATCTGGTCCGTCGTGATCGCCGTCGGCGTGTTGATGTACGTCATCATGGATGGCTTCGACCTGGGGATCGGCCTGCTGTTCCCCTTCGCCCGCGGCGAGCGCGAGCGCGACGTGATGATGAACAGCGTCGCACCCGTGTGGGACGGCAACGAGACCTGGCTGGTGCTGGGGGGCGGCGGCCTGCTCGCCGCCTTCCCGGTGGCCTATTCGACCATCCTGCCGGCGCTCTACCTGCCCATCATCCTGATGCTGATGGGGCTGATCTTCCGGGGCGTGGCGTTCGAGTTCCGCGCCAAGGCCGCGGACCAGAACAAGCACTGGTGGAACCTGGCGTTCGCCGGGGGCTCGGCGGTCGCCACGCTGATGCAGGGGATCACGCTGGGCGCCTTCATCCAGGGCTTCCAGGTGGAGATCACCTCGCAGGCCGTCGGCGATGTGACCACGGCGGTCTACACCGGCGGCGCGTTCGACTGGCTGACGCCGTTTTCGATCATCTGCGGCCTGGCGCTGATGCTCGGCTACGGGCTGCTGGGCGCCGGCTGGCTGATCATGAAGACCGAGGGCGAGCTGCAGGACTGGGCCTACGAGCGCGCCGAATACCTGCTCGGCGGCGTCGTGCTCGCGCTCATCGTGGTGAGCATCTGGACCCCCTTCCTGCACCCGATGATCCGCGACACGTGGTTCTCCTGGCCCAACATCCTGCTGCTGTCGCCGGTGCCCATCATCACGGCCGTGGCGATCCTTCAACTCTGGCGCTCGCTGCAGAAGCGGCGCGAGATCCAGCCCTTCGTGCTGGCCATCGTGACGTTTCTGCTCAGCTACCTGGGCCTGGGGATCAGCCTGTACCCGTATGTCGTGCCCCACGCGATCAGCGTGTGGGAAGGCGCCTCGGCGCAGTCCTCGCTGATCTTCATGCTGGTGGGCGTGGTGATTCTGCTTCCGGTCATCCTGGCCTACACCGCCTATTGCTACTGGGTGTTCCGCGGCAAGGTCCGACCGGGCGAGGGCTACCACTGACCGCCACCCGGCGGACCAGCGGATCGCACGTCGTGGGGGAGGGCTCGCGCCCTCCCCCTTTTCATGTTCGCGGGCGCGGGTGGATTGCGGACATCCCCGCCCATGGCTAGACGTGGCGACGCAACGCCCGAGCGCCGGAGCCGTCGCCCTTGGCCCAGCCCGACGATCACGACCCCGCTCACCGTGCGGCCGTGGAGCCGCCCGACCCCGACCATCGCCCGCCCGTCGCCGGGGCCTCGACCGCGCGGGCCATGCACCGCGCCACGATCGCCTCGGTTTCCACGGCGGGCACCCTGATCGTCGCCAAGACGGGGGCGTGGCTGGCGACGGACTCCGTCAGCCTGCTCTCGACGCTCGTGGACTCGCTGCTGGACGCGGCGGCCTCGCTGATCACGCTGCTGGCGGTGCGCCACGCGCTCCAGCCGGCCGACCGCGAGCACCGCTTCGGCCACGGCAAGATGGAGCCCATCGCCTCGCTCGGGCAGGCCGCCTTCGTCGCCGGCTCGGCCGTGTTCCTCGTGATCGCCGCGGCGCAGCGCTTCATCGAGCCGCGGCCCGTGCAGGCCCCGGCCATCGGCATGGCCGTGATGGCGGCGTCGATCCTCGCGACCCTGGCGCTCGTGGCCTATCAACGCCGCGTGGTGCGGCGCACGGGCTCGCTGGCGATCCAGGGCGACAGCGTGCACTACCTGGGCGACGTCCTGGCGAACCTGGCCGTCATCGCCGGCTTCGTCGTGTGGCAACAGACCGGCTGGGCCTGGGTCGACCCGGCCCTGGCGGTGGGAATCGCGGTCTACCTGCTGGTTTCGGCCGCCGGCATCGGGCGCCACGCGCTCGACATGCTGATGGACCGCGAGCTTCCGAAGGCCGAACGCCAGGAAATTTCACGCATCGTGCTCGCCCACCCGTCGGTGGGCGGCATGCACGACCTGCGCACCCGCGCCTCCGGCCCGCAACGCTTCATCCAGCTTCACCTGGAGCTGGACCGCCGCATGCCCCTCGCCGAGGCCAAGGCGGTGGCGGACGAGATCCACCACCAGCTCCAGACCGCCTTCCCCGACGCCGACGTCATCATCCACCAGGACGTCCTGGCCGGGTGACGGCGCGCGGCGGTGGGCGCCGCGCGCCTCAGGGCACGATCCACTCGGACACGGCCTTGTAGCCATCCTTGGCGTCGGGATCGAGCTTGACGATGTAGGCGCCGTTGGAGGCGAAGCGCACGCCCGGCCCCAGCGACAGTTCCGGATGCGTACCGGGGTTCAGCTCGGCCTCGGCCTCCTGCTCAATGTATTCCAGCAGGTAGTCCCGGTAGAAGTCCGTCACCAGGTGATTGACGCTGAACTGCATCTGCGTGAGCGCGTAGTAGGTCTGCATCTGCACGCGCTCGTGCGACACACCGATGCCGCGGCTGTTCATCCAGGCGCGCACGCGGAAGGACCGCGGATGGTAGCCGGTCGGCTTCTCGTAGGGATGGGTGAGGCGAACCTTGGGGCGCAACTTCTCGGACAGCTTTTCCTTCGCTGCTGCCAGCGCCGTGGAGGGCAGAACCACGCGCTCGGCTGCGGGCGGGTTCGCGTTCAGTGCCGCCACCGCGGCCTCGACGTGATCCCCGGGCCAGATCGCCAGCACGTCCGTCTCCCGGTCCGCGGCCTCAGCGATTTCGGCCGTGAGCGCGTCGCGCGAGGCCACTTCCGCTGAGGTCATCCGCGTCGCCGGCAGCGCCCGTTCCGCCCTGTCGGCGAAGGCGTCCGCCGGCACCGTGCCCGCCGGGTCGGCCGCATGAATCTGGTGCACACGCTTCGGCTGCGGGTCCTGATTGCTCAGGTGCGCGGCCAGCGCTTCGCCTTCAAGCTCCAGGCCGGGTGAGAAATAAACACTGTAGCCATAGGTCGCGTCGTCCGTGTCCGGCAACACGGTGTTGGGAAAGACGCAAGGAATCCCGTTGCTGTCGCAGAAGCCGTCGACCGGTGCCCAGGGGCCGTCGACGAGCCCGCTGACCACGGCAAAGACCGGCCGCCTCTCGTAGCGCTTTTCCAGCTGCTTGCGCCAGGTGGAGGGGGCGCCCTCAAGACGCCAGACATGGAGGTCCCACAGGCGGTAGGCGTCGGCGAATTCCGAGCGGTAGTACGGCGAGAAGTTGGGCTTGTTCATCTGGGTCTGGATGTCCTTGTTGTACCATTCGATGAACGCCCGCATCGTGCGCAGCATCGCCTGCGCCTTGCTCTCGTCGACGTTGGGCCCGACCACCGTGGCCAGGTGCATCGTCTTCTCGCCGACGCCCGGGTCCTTTTCCGCGGACAGGTCCTTGAGGTATGCGATGAGGTTGGCGACCGCCTGGTCGCTCATCTTGTAGCGCGGCATGGCTTCCGACAGCGTGCGGCCGGCGGAATCCGTGCCCTCGCGGATCGCGCGCGCCAGGGTTTCCTCGGTGTAGGCGGGGCGCATGTTGGGCATGCGCACGCGCGCGTCGAACCCGCTCGAATGTTCCTGCTTGAACAGCTCGCGGAAGCGGCGGTTGCGGCGCTCACGGTTGAGCAGCCGCTCGGAGAACAGCACCTCACCCGTGATCGGCGGCACGAAGGTGCTGCCCTCGCTGCTGCCGAACCCGCTCGGCCGGTGGCAGCCGACACAGGTGAAGTTGTCGCTGGTGCTTTCGATGTCGCCCTGGACGATGGCGGGGACGGGTTCGCCGTCCGACGTCACCCCGTTCCAGTAAAAACGCTTGCCTTCTGTGGCCTCGCCGTCCGGCAGCTCACCCGCTGCGGCGCCGAAGGCGCCGCCGGCAAGCATGGCCACCGCGATTCCCGCAGCGGCGCTGCGCATCGTTTGCCGCACCCTGTTCGCTCCCCTTTTCCGGATCGTGCGTGAGTCCGCAGGCGCGAGCCTCAGCGGCCCTCGACGGCGGCCGCGGTCGTTTCGAGCGCCTTGCGGAATTCAGTTTTCAACTGCCCCGCGCTCATCAGGCCGTTCAGCCGCACCCAGGTGTCACTGTCCGCCGCCCGGAGGTATGTGTACGGCTCGTGGTACATCTTGTTTTTACCCCCGTACTTGGCGTTGAACGCGCCCATGGCAGTGCGCACGGCGTCGAGCTGGCCGGTCAGGAACGTCCAGTCGCCTTCGGCATCGAACTTCTCGGCGTACCGGGCCAGACGCGCTGGTGTGTCGTAGCCCGGATCCATGGAAATCGAGACGATCCGGAGATCCGGCGCCACCTCGCGCAGGTCGTCCTGCGCCTGGGCCATCATCGCCGTGATCATCGGGCAAACCGTCTGGCACGAGGTAAAGATGAACTGCAGCGCGACGGGCCGGTCGCCGGCCAGGAGCTTCCGCAATTGCACCTGACCGCCCTCGTGCGTGCGAAGCGTCACATCCGGCGTGGTGTAGCTCGCCTCGATCCGCGCGTAGCCCTCGGCTGCCGCGCCATCCGTCTTGGCGTGGCCTGGCCCGGGGGCTGCGCTCAGACCCGCGACGAGAAATCCCGCAACGAGCAAACCGGAGAGGCGTGTCAGCTGGCGCATGGTCGTACCTCCTGGTGCGGGATTTTGGTGTCGTGATGCCCCAAGCGAGTCCTGATGAACGAAAAGTGGGGACAGGCCCACGCGGAGCCTGTCCCCGTTCCGGCCGTTAGTGGACCGAGAAGATCGCGACGTTGTGGTGCATCGGATCGAACTGGTAGTAGCGCAGCCGCGTGGAAGGATCGTGATTGAAGTTCACCTTCACATCGCGGAGGCCCAGGCCACGCTCGTCACGGACCACGCTGCTGCCGTCCGGCGTCGGAGGCATGCGCAGCCACGAAGCGCCTTCGTCGTGGTTCGTGGCGTTCGGGTTGTTCCGCGGTGTCGCGGCCGTCTCACGCGGCTCGATCTTGCGCGGCGTGCCCTCGCCGTTGCCTTCCAGCAGCCGGGCGACCTGCTGGTCCTCGGGCCGCTCGGCCGCGGGCACGATGGCCGGACGGACGGTGTTCGGCTGCCACTGCGTGCGGCCGAAGGTGAACCACGGGCCCTGACCGCCGATCGGGATGGTGTTCTGGTAGATGTTCTCCCAACCGCGGTTACCGCCGAAGTCCACGTTCTGATAGGCGTGCGGGAAGTAGTCGCCGTTGATCAGCCGGGTCTTCAGGGTTTCGCCCCGGCTCTGGAACTCGAACCAGGTCTGCTCGGCCATCCGCTTCACGCCGTGGACGCGGCCGTAGATCGTGTTGTTCACGTAGAACAGCGTCTGATCGTAGGCCTGCTCGCCTTCATCGGCCTGGGCCTTCTCGACGCCGCGGGGCAGGCTCGTGCGGTCGTTCCAGTCGTCGAACGCGGCCTCGATCTCGGCGACGATCTCCTGCTGCTCCTGACGGCTGGCGTCCGTGCCGAGCTGGCGCAGCTGGCGGAAGCCTTCCCACATGCGCTTGGCGGGGGAGAGGTCGCCGATCTGCTCGATGGCCTCCAACTTGGCCTGCTGGCTGGCGCGCGGATTCTCGCCGAAGACGTCACGCTCCCACTGGACGATGTTCTGACCCAGCACGGTCTTGCCGGCGTTCTCGATCGCCTGGATGCGCGGCGGATGGACGCGCCAGCCCCAGTGGTAGGTCAGGTTGTACATGTCCGCCGGGGGCATGGACATCTCGAACTGGTACTTCTTGCCCTCTTCCATCGGGAAGAAGGTCTGGTCCATCTGGAAGAAGGGGACGATCTGGGGCTGATCCTCGCCGCGATCATCCGGATCCTGGAAGAAGACCTGGAAGGGGGCGAAGTCCTCGTGACCCCAGTGCATCGCGTGGATGTTGTAGTGGATCTCCCAGGTCTCGTTCGGCGGCACGTTCGACAGATCGAAGAACATCGTGTCGCCCTTGATGCGCTGGCGCATCCAGAACTGGTCGACCTCGACCGTCCACTCGCCCTCATCGTTCTGGGTGACGGTCTTGACCATGTTCACGCCGTTGTAGTTGAGCAGCGCGAACTCACCCTCGTAGGCGCGGTCGCGGTTCTCGAACTCGTTGCCCTCGAGGATGTCGATGGCGAACTCGACCTGGTCCATCGGGATCTCGCCGGGAACTTCGCCCGGAATCGTGCCGGCGTTCTCCTTGCGCTCGACACGGCCGCGGCGCGGATCGGCCGGAACGCCTTCACCGCCCGGGAAGACCTCCTGGTTGGTGGCCGCACGGTCCTCGGGGAACACCACCGCGTGCAGCACGTTGATGATGTTGGCCAGATCCCACCGCGGCGAGCGGGAGTCGATGTCCGAAACCACCGGGTCCGGGTGCAGGTTGTAGGGGTCCTCGGGCGTCGACGGCAGGCTGTTCGGGACTCGGTCGCCGCCCTGATCGATCATCCGCTCGTAGACGGTGGGCAGGATGTTCGTGGCGTCGCCCGCATCCTTGAACGGCTCGGACTCCTCGAACACCGGCTGTGGCCCTTCGTACACCCAGGTGAAGCCGTCGTCCTCGAACGACAGGCCCCCCGTCGGAACGGTAACCGGGTTCGGTGCCGGGTGGTTGGAGGCCTCCCCGTTTGAGAAGACCGGGAAGTCCTGATCCTGGGCCCCCGCCGCTGTCGCGAACAACAGCGAGGGCACGACGGCCGCGACGGCGTACTGCGTCTTTCGGCTAACCATCATGTAACTCCGTTTCTGCGTCCCTCGGTCGGCTCGATCGCGCGCTGAATGCGCGAGACCGCGGTCCGCTCAGACGGCGCGAGCGCTCCAGGGATACGGCTCCTGACCGCGCTTGGCCGGGCCGGCACGCCGCCACTGCGCCGGGCGCGGGCCCGGGATGCTGCGGCTGAGGCGGTCGGCCAGCTCGTCCGGCGAGTTGTGGCCCGGGAAGGTGCCCCAGAAGGCGCCGGGCTTGCCGTAGAACACCAGGTGACGGCTCATGTAACCGCGAAGGCGGTTCATTCGGCGCATCAACTCGTTGTTGGCGTTCTGCGTGGCCCGGACGAAGCACCAACCGTCAGGCGCCTCCAGCTCCTCGGCGAGCTGATGGAGCCGCTCGAAGGTGTCGTACTCGGGATCGAGAGACACAGAGTTGATGAAGACCTCGCTGCCCACCTTCTTGTCGAGGCGCTTGGCGACCTCGGCGAGGTTCTTCATGATCCGGTACTGCTCTTCGTGCCGCGAGGAGAAGAAGTTCACGAGAACGAGCTTCTTCTGCACCTGCGGATCATCGAACTTCAGGGGATCGTTCGTCTTCTCCCCCGTCTGCAGATCCTTGAACTCACCGGTGCCGTCGAGGTCCACGTCGCGAATGCGCGAGTCCGCCGGGGCACCGCTGCAGAATCCATTGACCTGCGAGAGAATGTTGCGTCGATCGGTCGTCATGGATGGATCCTTTCTGTCATCCGTTCAGCGCCACGCTGTGCCGGCGAGCGATCAATCGCCCTGCCCCGGCGGCACGATGTCCCACCGGATCATCATGGCGTGGTCTTCGTGGACGACGTTGTGGCAGTGCATGACGTGCCGGCCGAAGAAGTCGCGCCAGCGACCGAAGAACTTGATCTCGTCGCCCGGGCCGAGGCGGACGACGTCCTTCTTGGCGTCACGCACGTTCGTCGGCGTGATCGGCTGGCCGTTGACCTCGAAGATCTGGAATTCCTCGAAGTGCGTGTGGATCGGGTGACCCCACGACAGGCCTTCGTTGCGGAACGTCCAGATCTCGGCCGAGCCCTGCTCGATCGCCGCGTCCACGCGGTTGGGATCCATCAGGCGGCCGTCGACCGTGAACAGGCCGTTGTCGTAATCGAAGGTGAACAGCCGCTCGCGGCGCACCTCGCGGAAGTCGATCGTCGGCTGCTTGCGCAGCTTCTGCGGCACACGGCTCGGATCCTCGGGCTGCTCCTCGCCCACCTGGAACATCATGACCTCGGACAGCGGGTCACCCAGCTCCAGACGCCGGCCGCTCGGACCCTCGCCCGTGGAGCGCATCTCCAGATGGTTGGTGAGGATCACCTGATCGCCGGCCTCGAATTCGGAGAAGTCGATGACGACATCGGCGCGGTTGGCGACCCACAGCTCGACCTCCTCGACGGTCTTGGGCTCGTCGAAGAAGTTGCCGTCCTCGGTCAGCTGGATGACCGGAACCGGGCCGCGCTTGAAGTTGCCGTTGGCGTCCCGGACCTGGAAGCTGAAGCGGTACAGCCGGCTGGGACCGCCGTTGTAGATGCGCAGGCGGTACTTGCGCTGCTTGACGTCGTGGAACGGCCGGATCTTGCGGTTCACCGTGAGCTGGTCGCCCAGCATACCGAAGGTGGTGTGCTGGAAGCTGGGGAACAGCTCCTCACCCAGATCGTCGAACTGCTGGGTCGAGGGCGTGCCGAAGTCCCACACGACCTGGCCGTTCTCGTCGAACTGCACGTCGTGCACGATCAGCGGGATGTCGAACTCCGGCCCGCTCGGCAGGCGCGAGGCGTTCGGATTGGGATCGCGCTCGTCGTTCGAGTCGAACTCGTCGAACAGCAGGTACGGCGCCGAGATGCCGCCGTAGACGTTGGTCGCCGTAAAGTCCAGACGGTGGTCGTGGTACCACAGCGACGTCAGCTTCTCGCGCTCGTCGAAGCCGGCCGGGAAGTTGCCGTAGTGGTAGTCCCAGAACTCACCGGGGTTGAAGTAGTCCGTCGGGATGCCGTCGGACTCCGACGCCGTGTGCGCGTTGTGCAGGTGAACCGTGAACGAGGGGTTCGTGAACACCACGCGATGCTCGCCGATCGGCGGCATGTCGTTCACGCGGCGCACGAAGATCGGCTCGTCGTAGAACACCCGGTAGACTTGACCCGGCACGAAGAAGCCCGGCTCGACGGGGTTGGACGAGCGATCGTCGCCCGGCCGGATCGGGATGTCGTGACCGGCGTCCCAGCCGATGTGGATCGAGCCCTGATTGTACGGCGGGTCGATGTGGTACTGCCAGCGCTTCTCGCGGAACGTCTCGCGGAAGTACCGCTGCGGCACGAAGTCGTGGTAGCGCTGGTGGCGATCCGGATCCGGCGGCGGATCCAGGTCGGTCTGCCGCACTTCCGCCGCCTCGCGGGCGTCGGGAAGCACGAACAGCGGCGTCACGAAGCTGCGAGCCTCCGGGCTCGGCCGCGCAACGACGGAAGGCGTTCGCGTGTCCGGAAACACCAGCCCTTCCTGATTGAAGGGCCGCCGTGCGTGGTTGGCAGCGGCGAACGCATGCGGCGACGCCAGCCCGGTGCCGGCAGCAGCCAGGCCGAATTTGAGGGCGTCTCGCCTCTTGAACATGCTGCCTCCTTGATTTCCTGCGTGGAGCAGGGATCCGGGGACAACTCGGCGCAGCGCGACACACGCCGCCCGTTCGCCGGACGAAGGTCGCCCTGACGCGTTGGAGGGTGCTATTGCCACTCCGGATCCACTGCCGGGACAGCCGTGCCGGCTACCCCTTGGGTCGTTCCCCCATAAACTGCAACCCCCAATTGCTGCACCCCACGCGATACTTTAATTGTCTCCCGGGGAGCGTCAACAGGAGATTCGTTCTGCGCGCATACCACCCGGTTACGGCGTGCATGACAGTTGGGTGAAGGTCTCCGCAGCGGACCGGTTGACCGGCCCGCCCGCGGGGCGGAGCCTTAACCGCGAGGAAACCCTGCAACCGGTGGGATGCCGCGGCGATGCCCGAGAGCGCGACCCTGACCGACCGCGACGACCAGCTCGCCGGGCGCCTGCTCGCCGCAGGCCGCATCGAGGAGTCCGCCCTGGACCGCGCGCGCCGCGTGGCGGGCAGCAGCGGCGAGGGCCTGCCCGAGGTGCTGCTCAAGCTGGGGCTGCTCGGGGAGCGCGACCTCGCGCGCACGCTCGCGGAAGTGCACGACTGCCCGCTTCTGGGACCGGACGACTTTCCCGCCGCGCCGCTCTACGCCGACAAGCTGAGCCCGCGCTTCCTGCGCGAGGCGCGCGTGCTGCCGGTGGCCGAGGGCGAGGGCACGCTGCACCTCGCGATGGCCGATCCGGGCGCCGGATTCGCACGAGAGGCGATGGCGCTGCTGGCCGAGTCCCCCGTCACGCCGTGCGTGGCGGTGCCGGCGGAGCTGGAACAGGCGATCGAGCGTCTCTACGCCGCCAGCGAGCCCGCCGCCGACGCCGTCGCGGACACCCTGGAAAGCAGCGTCGAGGACGATGTCGCCCGCCTGCGCGACATGGCCAGCGAGGCGCCCGTCATCCGGCTGGTCAACCGCCTGATCCAGCAGGCGATCGAGCAGCGCGCCTCCGACATCCACCTGGAGCCCTTCGAGAACCGCCTGCGCCTGCGCTACCGCGTGGACGGCGTGCTGCGCGAGGCCGACGCGCCGGCGCTGTCGATGCACGCGGCCGTGGTCTCACGCATCAAGATCATGGCGCGTCTGGACATCGCCGAACGCCGCCTGCCCCAGGACGGCCGCATCAAGATGGCCGTCCGCGGCAGCCAGGTGGACCTGCGCATCTCCACGATCCCCACGCTCCACGGCGAGAGCGTGGTCATGCGCATCCTGGATCAGGACAGCGTGCGCCTGGACTTCGACGCGCTCGGCGTCACCGGCCCCGCGCGCGAGACGCTGGAGGAGCTGCTGGCGCGGCCCAACGGCATCCTGCTGGTGACCGGCCCCACCGGCAGCGGCAAGACGACGACGCTCTACACCGCGCTGAAGCGGCTCAACGCCGACGACCGCAAAATCCTCACGGTCGAGGACCCGATCGAGTACCAGCTGGAAGGCATCAATCAGATCCAGGTCAAGCCGAGCATCGGGCTGGACTTCGCCGCCTGCCTGCGCGCCATCCTGCGCCAGGACCCGGACATCATCCTGATCGGCGAGATCCGCGACCTGGAAACCGCGCAGATCGCGGCACAGGCGGCGCTGACGGGGCACCTGGTGCTGTCCACGCTGCACACCAACAACGCCGCCAGCACGATCACGCGCCTGCTCGACATGGGCGTGGAGGAATACCTCGTTACCGCGACGGTCAACGGCGTCGCGGCGCAGCGCCTGGTGCGCCGGCTGTGCCCGGACTGCGCCGAGCCCTACGCCGTCGAGCCCGAACTGGCCGAGCGCCTCAACCTGGCCAGCGTGGGCGGCGGGCCCGGCAGCACCCTCTACAAACCGGTCGGGTGCAAGCGCTGCAACGACACCGGCTACCGCGGACGCGCAAGCATTCTGGAGACGCTGACGCTGGACGACGCGCTGCGCCGGGCCGTTTTGCGCGGCACCGACGCCAGCCAGCTGCACCGCGACGCCGTGGCCTCGGGGCTGCGCACGCTGTATCACGATGGCCTGGCGAAGGCGCTGGCGGGCACGACCTCGGTGGACGAGGTGCTGCGCGCCACGCGCGATACATGAGCTTGCCCCAATGAACCGATGATGGAAGCCTCCCCGATCCCATGCCGCGTTTCCACTACCGCGCCGTGAACAGCGCCGGCGAAACCGTCCGCGGCGAGATGGAGGCCGGGGACCGCGCCGGGCTCGTGCGCGCGCTGCGCGATCAGGGCTACATGCCGGTGCACACGGAAAAGCGCACCGGGCCGGCCCGCGCGGGCGGCGGCAAGACGCGGGGCCGGCGGGCGCGGCGCGGCCGCATCACGCAGCAAGGGCTGGCGCTGTTCACGCGCGAGTTGGCGACGCTGCTGGGCGCGGGCCTCCCCATCGACCGCGCGCTCGCCACCGTGGCCGGGCAGAGCGAGGCCGGCGGCATGGCCCACGTCGCCCAGGGGCTGCTGGACGCGGTGCGCGGCGGCGCGGGGCTGGCGGATGCCATGCAGCGCCAGCCGGGCGTTTTCCCGGCCTTCTACGTCGGCCTCGTGCGCGCGGGCGAGGCCGGGGGCACACTCCACGAGGTGCTGACCAACCTCGCCGACGCACAGGAACAGGCCGAAAGCCTGCGCCAGGAGATCCGCTCCGCGCTCAACTACCCCATGCTGGTGCTGATCGCGGCGGGCGCGGCCATCGTCATCCTGCTGGCGGCCGTGGTGCCGGAATTCAAGCCGCTCTTCGCCAACTCGGGCGACGCCCTGCCCTGGTCGGCGCGCGCGGTGCTGGCGGTGTCCGAGGCCTTCCGCGCCTACTGGTGGGCGCTGCCCGTGGCGGTGCTCGCGGCGGTGCTCCTGGCCGCCCAGGCCCGGCGCAGCCCGCGCGTGCGCGCGGCCCGCGACGCCTGGGCCATGCGGCTGCCGGGGATCGCGCCCCTGATCCGCAAGATCGAGGCGGCGCGCTTCGCCCGCGCCCTGGGCACGCTGCTGCGCAACGGCGTGGACGCGGCGACGGCCATCGACATGGCGGTGGACACCGTGGGCAACACGCGCCTGGCGCAGTTGCTCGGCTCGGCGGGCAAGCAGCTGCGGCGCGGCGAGGGGCTGGCGCAGCCGCTGGCGGCGGCGAACGCCTTTCCCCCGCTGGCGACGCAGTTGATGGAAGCGGGCGAGCAGAGCGGCCACCTGGACCGCATGCTGCTCACGGTCGCCGGCATCTACGACCAGGAGGTGCGCCGCGACACCCAGCGGCTGCTCCAACTCCTGGTTCCCATGGTCACGCTGCTGCTGGGCGTGGTGGTGGCCGCCATCATGGGCGCCATCCTCTCCGCGATCCTCAGCTCGTATCAGATTCCGGGCGCATAGGGCATGATGCGGTCGGGCCGCACCGGACCGGGCGCTGAATCATGCCCGCGCACCAAAGACGTCGAGCGCGATCGGGCTCGCCGGTTTCCCGGCGTTGTCGCATCGCGCTCGACACCCGGCGAACAGGGACGAGGTGACGTCATCCGATGGCACGGCAGACGCAACGACGCACCGAGCGCGGCTTCACGCTCATTGAGCTGCTGGTGGTGCTGGTGATCCTGGGGCTGGTGTCGGCCTTCGCCGCACCGCGCGTGCTCCAGTACCTCTCCAGCGCCAAGCGCGACACCGCCGAGATCCAGATCGAGCGCCTGAGCGAGGTGCTGGACCTCTACAAACTGGAAGTCGGGCAGTATCCGACGAGCGATCAGGGGCTGGAAGCGCTGATCGAAAAGCCCGCGGGCGTGTCGGGCTGGAACGGCCCCTACCTCAAGAAGGGGCGCGAGATGCTCACCGACCCCTGGGGCAATCGCTACCAGTACCGCCGCCCCGGCGAGCACGGCGCCTTCGACCTCTTCTCCTACGGCGCCGACGGCGAACCCGGCGGCCAGGGCGAGAATGCGGACGTGACCAATTGGTCGAGCGGCGACGACGGCGCCACTTCCTGAACCCGGTCGGGCAGCACGGCTTCACGCTCATCGAGCTGCTGGTGGTGCTGGCCGTCATGGGCCTGATCGCGGCGCTCGCCTCGCCGCAGCTTCAGCGCGTCCTGCCCGGGGTGGAGATGGACGCCGAGGCGCGCACGCTCGCCGCTGCGCTGCGGGAAACGCGGGCGCGGGCCGTGCGCACGGGCCGGCCGGCGGCGCTGACGCTGGACCTGCGCGCGCGCCAGTACGCCGTGCCGGGCGATCCGCCGCACGCCCTGCCCGAGGGCATCGCCGTCGACGCGGTCACGGCGGTGAGCACCGTGGCGGAGGGCGGCCGGCGCGTGGCCTATCGCTTCTTTCCCGACGGCACGGCGCTCGGCGGGCGCATCACCCTCACGCGCGGGGGCGAGGCGCTGACCGTCGGCGTCGACTGGATGACGGGGCGGGTGAGCATTGCGGACGGCTGACCACCGGCACGGTCCGGGCCGGCACGGCTTCACGCTCATGGAGGTCCTGGTCGCGCTGACCATCCTGGCGGTGGGGCTGACGGCGCTCTTCCGCGCCTTCGGCACGGGCGTGCGCGGTGTCGAGGCCAGCGGCGACCGCGCCCATCTGCTCGCCGCCGCGCGCAGCCGCATGGCGGATGTGGGCGCGGGCATCCCGCTGCAACCCGGCACCTACAGTGGCGAGAGCGCGGCCGGCCGCTGGCGCGTGCGGGTCACACCCTATGACGGGACGGGCGCGCCCGCGCGCACGCGCCTGACCCGGCTGATGCGCGTCCAGCTCGTGGTCGTGGGGCCGGACGGCAGCCGCCAGCACCTGAGCACGCTGCGCCTCGCGCCTCGGGGACGGCCATGACGCGGCGCGGCCAGCACGGCTTCACGCTCATCGAGCTGCTGGTGGCCCTAACCCTGCTGGGGCTGCTGTCGGTGGGGTTGTTCGGCGGGCTCAGCCTGGGCGCGCGCACCTGGAGCGCGGGCGGCGAGCGCTTGGCCGAAGCCAACGACGCCGTCACCGTGCGCCGCTTCCTGCGCCACCGCCTGCAACAGGCCAAGCCGCTGAGTTTTCGCGACGGCGACACGGCCACGCCCGTCTTCCGCGGCGGGCCGCACCGGCTGCGCTTCGCCGCCTCCTGGCCCGCGCACCTCGGCCGCGGCGGCGTCTACGTCTTCGACCTGCGCCGCGCGGCGAACGGGCCGGGCGTGGACCTGGACTGGGCGATGTTCCGCCCCGGCGGGCCGCAGGTGGTCGCGGGCGCGCGCGAACGCCCGCGCCGGTTGTTCACCGATGCGGAAAGCCTCACGTTTCGGTACTATGGCCGCCGGGGTGAAGGGGATCGCCTGCAATGGCACGCGACGTGGCGGGGAACGACGCGCTTGCCGCGCGCCATCGAGATCCGCGTGAACGGCGGCTTGGACGGTCGCTGGCCGCCGCTTCGCGTGCGCGTCGCGGGCGCCGCCGGCGGCTTCGGCGGCGACGGCGGCGGTTAACCGGATGATGGGCCGGGGAGAACCGGCATGGCTGTGGCCGACTCGCCACTTCTGGCGCTGAGCGGGCGCTTCTGGCGCTGGTGGACGGGGGAGTTGCGTGCCCTCGTGCCGGCGCGCGTGCGGCTGACGCTGGCGCGCTGGCGGCGCACGCTGGCGCTCCACGTCGGCGACGGCGAGTGGACGCTCAGCCTGCACCGCGGGGAGCGCCGGCGCGAGCTGGGCAGCCTGCCGCCCGCCGACGCCGATCCCGAGACGGCCGGGACGGCGCTGCGCGAGATGATCCGCGGCACCGCCGGCAGCTACGACGCCCTGGCCGTGCGTGTGCCGGCCTCGCGGGCGCTGCACCGCACGACGCATCTGCCCAGGGCGGTGCGCGGCAACCTGGTCGAGGCGGTCGGCTACGACATGGACCGCCAGACCCCGTTCACGGCGGACGAGGTCTACTACGCCGTCGCCGACCGCGGCCCCGACACCTCGGGCGAGCAGATCGTCACCGACCTGGAGGTGGTGCGCCGCGCCGACGTGGACCCGGCGCTCGCCGCGCTCACGGCCGCTGGTTTCACGCCCGACCGCGTGGAGGTCGCCGGCGGCGGCACGGGCAACCTGCTGCCGCCGGAGATGCGGCCGGATCGCGGCGGCCCGGCGCGGCGGCTCACGGCCCTGGCGGCGGCGGTCGCGCTCGTGCTGGGAACGGCGGCGGCCTACCTGCCCATTCACCAGCTCCAGACCGAGCTGGCGCGCACCGAGCGCAAGTTGGAAACGGTCAAACGCCAGGCGGAGACGGTGCAGGCTCTGCGATCCCGGGCGGAAACGCTGCGCGCCCGCGCCAGCGATCTGGTCACGCGCAAGCAGCAGCAGCCGATGGTGACCGAGCTGGTCGCGGAGCTGACGCGCACCCTGCCCTACAGCGCCTTCCTCTCGACGCTCCAGGTCGACCGCCAGCAGGTGACGCTGAAGGGCTACGCCCGGAACGCCTCCACGCTGATCGGGCAGCTCGCAAACATGCCGCAGCTGACCAACGTGCGCTTCGCCGCCCCGGTGACCGAGGCCTCGCGGGTGGCGGGCGTGCGCGTCCACATTGTCGCGGACATGGCCGGACCGGCGGGAGGTGCCTCGTGAACCGCCTGCCGGCCTGGGCGAACCGCGCGGCGGCGGTGGCCGTCCTCGTGCTGCTTGTGGCGGGGCTGGCGCTGGGCGCCGTGCTTCCGGCGGTGAACAGCTACCAGCAGGCCCGCGCGGAGCTGGCGGACGCGCGCGAGATGCTGGCCCGCTACCGCGCCGTCGCCGAGCACGGCGAGGCCATGCGCGCGGCCGTCGACCGCCTGCAAAAGGCGCAGGCGGACAGCGACCTTTTCGTGCGCGGGGAGAGCGACTCCCTTGCCGCCGCCAACCTGCAGCAGCACCTCAAGAGCATGGTGAACGAGGCCGGCGGCAACACGCAGTCGGTGCAGAGCCTGTCGCCGCAGGCGCGCGACGGCCTCACCCGCATCGGCATGCGGCTGAAGATTTCGGCCACGGTGCGCGGGCTGGCCGAGATCCTGGAACGCGTGGAAACGCAGCGCCCGCTCCTGTTCGTGCGCAACCTGCGGGTCAGCGGCTCGCTGCGCCAGACGGACGAGGGCCGCCCGAAGATGCAGCCCAAGCTGCTGGTGGCGCTGACGGTGGCCGGTTTCCGGCTGGGAGGCACCTCATGAGGCGGCGGCGCTGGCCGGCGGTGGTGCCCGTGCTGGCGATGGGCGTGCTGGCCGCCGCCCTGGGGCACCGCGTGCAGGCGACCCTGGAAACGCCGGCGGGCGCGTCCCTGGGCCCGCACACACCGGCGGACGTCGCCATCAGCGTGCCCGATCCGGAGCTGCCGCGATTCGAGCCGCCGCGCTCGGCGCGCTTCAGCGTTATCGTGCGCCGCAACCTCTTCTCTCCGGAGCGCCAGCCGCCGCCGCGCGACACCGACGAGGACGCGGCCAAGCAGGCCGAGGCCGACACGGACGCCGACAGCGGCCCGGACGATCCATCGGCGGAGACCGCGCCCACCCTGAACGCCACGCTCGCGGGCGTGGTGCTCGCCGGTTCGAATCAGCGCGCCATCGTGGTCACGGGCGACGGCGGCACGAAGCACCAGCTCGCGCCGGGCGAGCGCGTTGCGGGCTGGCGGCTGATCCGGGTCACGGCGCAGGCGGCCACCTTCCGCCGCGACGGCACGGAGACGCGCCTGACGCTGCCCTTCGCCGCGACGGTGTCGGCCGATGACGCCGAGCCGACGCAGAAGGCGAGCGCCGCCGGGGGGCCCACGCCGGAGCAGCCGGCCGACCGCATCACCCCCGTCAACACGCTGGACAACACGCCGGGTTTCCTGGCCGACGAGCAGCTTCCCGGCGGCATCCCGGCGGGCGAGGACTCCGGCGCGGAACCCGTCACCCCGCGCGCCAAGCGCAGCTCCGAATCGGGCAAGCCCGCGCGGGCCCGCAACCAGAGCGGCGTCAGCGACCGCGTCGACAAGTACCGCGACATGGGCGGCGGGGAGTAGCAGCGCTCCTTCGTACCGACGTTCGGAGTCCGCGTGCGGCGACGATGCTCCGCGGGTACGCGGCCGTTACTCCTTTGCGCCGTTGCACCGCGCGGGGCGGACCATCAACCTGAATTTGCTTTCCTTTCTCGCGCACGTGGGTTCCGCTCTTCCATCGTGGTTCTCTTCACGAACCGATGGCGTGGCACGCGGGCCGGATTGGAAATCCGAACACAGCGGAGAAACCGAGATGAAAACGCCTGACTGGGCGAAACCCGCCATATTCGGCGCCGTCGGCGGGGCGATCGCGGCCATTGCCATCGGCTTTATCTGGGGCGGCTGGGTCACCGCCGGCACAGCGACCAAGATGGAACGCGCCAGCGCCAAAACGGCGATCACCGAGATCTTCACGCCGCTCTGCGTCGCCGAGGCCCAGAAAGAGCCCGAAAAGATTCAGCGCATGTTGGAGGAACGTAGCTGGAACCAGGACAACTTCGTGGTTGAAGCCGGCTGGGTGGACAACGTCACGGAAAAGCACCGCCGCACCATCGCCGTCTCCTGTGCGGCCGCCCTCGCCGAGGCTGCGAAGACCGACTAAAACGTCGTGCGTGAAATCGTGTCTGCCGAGAAGGCCGGAAACCTCACGCTAGGTTCCTGTCTTTCCTGTGCGAGCAGTTTCAGCGCCTACGGCGCTCACCGGCCTGTCGGCCGCTTCCGCGCCTGCGGCGCGCGAGCCTTGCGGCTGTCCACGCACGAGCAAGCAGAATCACGCCGGGACGGCCACGGCGGAGTGGGCGTCCGAAAGAGCTGATTCCACTTTACGGCGATCTGCTCTAAA